>JBPCTU010000225.1:0-6427 GCA_051011515.1 Acidimicrobiales bacterium | reverse complement strand
GAGAGTGGCAGCGCAGCCCAGAGCAGACAGCAGCGGTTCTGGCTGTTGGTCCCGTCGCTGCGGCGGCGGTCCTGCTGTTCGGAGCCTGGTACCACCGTCTTGACCACCTCCTCGCCAGCCGGCGAGCCGATGCGGTGGGAATCCAGCTGCTGGCCGCCGGCGCGTTGGTATTCATCGGCGGGTTGTCCTTCACGTACATCGGACTGATCGTCAGTTGGGGTCTGGCAGGTGGCGCGCTCGGGTTGGCAGCAGCCGGCCTCGATGCCGCGGTGTTCCCATCGCTCGCGCCGAGGATTCGTCGCCGGGTCGCTGCGAGGCAAGTTGGCGCCGCCGGCCTCGGTGCGGCAACTGCAATGTTGTTCAACGCTTGGGTTGTTGGCGGTTGGTCGGACCAGTGGAAGATCGCAGTCACCGGGATCCCACTTGTGGCGGTCGGCTTCGTTGTGCGTCGTCACGCCGACTCTGCCTGGGACGAGAATGCTGGTGCCACCGCCGCAGCAGCGACCTCGGTCCCTCGAAGGGTCGAGGCTCTCGATGGCACTAGGCCCACAATGCTCAGGGTCGCGGACCTGGACGTCGCTTACGGGTCGGTGCAGGTCTTGTTCGGCGTTGATGTGACCGTTGATCAAGGTGAGGTTGTGGCACTCCTCGGTACGAACGGTGCCGGCAAGACGACACTGCTGAGAGCGATATCGGGTCTCGAGCCGACCCTGGGCGGGCGAATCCTGTACGCGGGTCTCGATGTCACGAAGACCCGTCCGACATGGCGTGTCGGAATGGGCCTTCACCAAATCGTTGGAGGCGAGGCGGTGGTCGATCCGCTGACCGTTGCCGACAACTTGCGGCTGTTCTCGCACACTGTTCCTGTCGAGGATCGCGAACCAGGCATCGAGCGAGCACTCGAGTTGTTCCCGATCCTCAATCAGCGCCTCGAACAGCGGGCCGCGACATTGTCGGGGGGAGAGAAGCAGATGCTGGCGCTGTCGAAGGCCATCATCGTGAGGCCACGTGTGCTACTCATCGACGAATTTTCCCTTGGCTTGGCGCCGCTGGTGGTCAGCACCCTTCTACCTGTCGTTCGGGGTCTCGCCGACGATGGCGCAGCGGTTCTTCTCGTTGAACAGTCAGTCAACGTCGCTTTGTCGGTGGCTGACCGCGCCTACGTGATGGAAAAGGGCGAGATCGGGTTCGCGGGCGAGGCCGAGTCGCTTCGTGCCCGTCCTGAGTTGTTGCGTGCCGCCTATCTCGAGGGTCTCACGAAGGCCCTCGACCAATGAGGCCTTGCTGATGGGCGGCTACGACATTTCAGGACCGCTCGTCCTCCTCGGCTCGATCTTCGGCGTCGGCTATGCCCTGCTCGGCATTGGTCTTGTCTTGGCGTATCGCTCGAGTGGCTTCATCAACTTCGCTCATGGTGCAACGGGTCTATTGCCCGCGGCGATGATGGCCGTAGTCGTCAATGACTACGGCGTGCCCTATTGGCTTGGGTTCATCGGGGCGATGATTGTTGGTGCGCTGCTGGCCGCAGCCATCGAGGCAGTGGTCGTGCGTAAGCTCGCTTCGGCCCCCAAGGTGCTGGCAATGGTCGCCACGCTGGGAACCGCGCAGGCGCTGCTGTTGTTGGCTCTGTCATTCTCTGGTGGCGGGCTCGGTGGAGGGAGCTTCCCGCAGCCGCCGCTGCTTCCGGACTTCGACCTTTCGGCATATGTCTCACCCTCTGCCTCGGGCCTGCTTATCCTGTCGCCGTTCCTTGTGGGGGGTCTCTACCTCTTCTTGAATCGGAGCCGCTACGGGGTCGCCATCCGCGGTGCTGCGTCTAACCCCGACGCGGCCACCCTTGCCGGTGCCGATCCGCAGTACATGGCCATGTTGTCCTGGGCACTCGCCGGAGCCATCGCCGCCTTTGCGGCCATGTTGATCCTGCCGAATCAGAGCACTGTCACCCCTGACACCCTGGGGCCGGACTTCATCGTGCGAGGTTTGGCCGTTGCCGTCCTCGCCCGGTTCTCGTCGTTGCCCATTGCCTTCGGAGCAGGGATCGCGATCGGTGTCCTCGAGCAGGTGATTGCCACCAATCCTGACGCGACCGGCTACTTCGAGGTCGTGTTGTTCGTGCTGATTCTCGTCGGCGTCGCGTTGCAGAGCAGATCGAATCGTGACGAGCAGGAACAGTGGGACACACTGGCGTCGCCTCAGCGCCTGCCGGATTCGTACCGCAACATCTGGCTCATCAGGAACTTCGGGTGGGTTGTTGGCGGGGTCGCTGCGGGGATTGGGATCCTGCTCCCGTTGTGGATCAGCAATCAGTCAGCCTTCATTCTGTCGACGGTCGTGGGGTTCGCGATCATCGGCCTGTCGGTGAGTTTCCTCACCGGGTTGGGTGGCCAGCTCTCGCTCGGACAAGTCGGGTTCGCGGCTATCGGCGGCGTCGTCGCGGTTCGACTCTCCGTCGAGACCGGGAGCATGTTGTTGGGTCTGGTCTGCGGTGGGCTTGCCGCGGCGGCGGCATCGGCAGCAGTTGGACTGCCGGCATTGCGGGTCCAGGGTCAGTTGCTCGCGATCGCGACGCTCGCCTTCGGCCTGGCCACCTTCAGCTGGCTCTTGCGCCAGGACTGGATGTTGGGCACCGGCCTGTCGTCGCGGCCGCTGTCGATCTTCGGGGTAGAACTGGGAACTGCGCGCGGGTTCTTCTACGTGGCCCTGGGCGCCTACCTCGTTGTGCTGGCCGTCGCTTCAGTGGCTCGGAACTCATCGTTCGGCCGAACCCTCGTTGCCGTACGCGACAATCGATCGGCTGCACGTGTGTTCCGGATCGCGCCGCGGCGCGTCACGCTTCAGGCCTATGGCATGGCGGGATTCATCGCTGGTATAGGCGGTGGGATCCTGGCCTTCAGCAACACTTTCGTGACCAGGGCGATCTTCACTCCAACCGCGGGGATCAACGCCGTGTCCATCGCCGTTATCGGCGGCTTGGCCGAGCTGTCCGGTGCCTTGTTGGGTGCCGCATACCTGATCGGCATTCCGGCATTCCTCGAGCTGGAGCTCGCCGCACTGGCCGGTCTCAACGCGGCGTGGCTGATTCTCATCCTCGAGCAGCCGAAAGGTATCAGCGGGCTGCTCGCCAGCACGCGGGGGCATCTCTTCGATGTGATCGCACGATGGCATGGTGTCGACCCCGTAGAGGCGCGCGCCGAACAGAAACGATCGGGCGTCGAGACCGAAGGGTTGAGCGCGCTTCCACTCCGGGCTGCGGAATCTGACCATTCGGTTGCCGATCGTCCGCTGCTCCAAGTCGGTGGGGTCTCGAAACGTTTCGGCGCAGTGAATGCAGTCGATGACGTTTCGTTCGACGTGGCTAGCGGGGAGACACTTGGTCTCATCGGCCCCAATGGGGCCGGCAAGACGACGTTGTTCGAGATTGTGAGTGGCTACGTTCGGCCGGACAGCGGAACGATCCGTTTCGAAGCAGCCGATATCACCGGGCTCGCACCGGAAGCGCGAAGCCGACTCGGCCTGGTCCGATCCTTCCAGAACGCATCGTTGTTCCCCACGATGACGCCTCGCGACATCATCATCATGGCGCACAACCACGCCGTCGAGCAGCGACTGGTCTTGGCCGGTAGCCGTCAAGAGAGAGCGATCGAAGCCGAGGCGATGGAGACCATCGACCTCTTCGGTCTGGGAGAGATCGCCGATCGGCAGGTCTATCAATTGTCAACGGGCACGCGCCGCATAGTCGAACTTGCTGCCAACGTCTCGCTGCGCCCCCGCCTCCTGCTGCTCGACGAGCCGTCAGCCGGTATTGCGCAGGCTGAGACCGAAGCACTCGGCCGGGTCATCGAACAGATCAGGGACAACTACTCCGTGACGATCGTGGTGATCGAACACGACATGCCCCTATTGACCGGCATCTGCGATCGGATGATCGCGATGGCGGTCGGTGAAGTGATCGCCGAGGGCACGCCGGCCGAGGTGCAGGCTGCGGAAGCGGTGATCGTCAGCTACCTCGGAACCGACTCCGCTGCGATCGCAAGATCCGGCAGTGTTTGATCGGAGCCGCGCCGCTCAGGCCCCTTTGACCTCATCGAAGAGATCTCGTTTACGGAAGGGTGCCGTCATGAACCTGCCGGTGGCTTTCCGGCGTGTCAGCCACGCGACCCTCGCGCCCGACTTGTCCGTGGCCAGGACCTGTTCGGCCAACCACGGCGTGACGGTGTCGACCTCATCTCCCAAGATGTTGAAGATCTTCTTGGCCTTCTCCCACTGTTCCGATGTCAGGTCGTAGTCGCCGACCAGCAGATCAGTGACCACGATGCCTGGGGAGATCGTGCAGACCTGAATGGGTGTGTCGGCGGTGTCCTTTCTAAGTCCCTTCTGCATGTACCGCACCGCCCGCTTCGTCGATCCGTAGGCGACCATTCCCGTCTGCGTCGCACCGTCAGAGCCAAACCCCTCGGTGTTCCATACCTGTCCGTGACCCTGGTCGATCATGTTGCGGATCGCGACCTTCGATGCGAGAAGCGCGCCGGTGAGGTTGGTTGCCACTATGGCCTGCAGGTCATCGTCGCTCTGCTCCCAGAGCGGGAGGCGCTTGATGCTGACGCCGGCATTGTTGATCCACACGTCCACTCCCCCGAACGCAGCTTTCGCGTTGTCCCACAGTCCCTGGAGCTTTCGAGTGTCGGTGACGTCGGCGGGCGCACCTGTTACGAGTTCGGGTCCGTATTGCTCGGCCAACTCTGCGACTGCGGCGTCCACGCCGGCGGCGGACCGTCCGCTCACTGCCACGGAGCAGTTGCGCTTCAGGAACTCGTGCGCGAGCCCGTTTCCGATTCCGCGGGTGCTTCCGGTGATGACGATGCGCTTGCTCACTGTCGATGTCTCCTGGGTTCGTTCATCGGCGGGCCCAGCGATGAACGCCAGGATCGTGCACCAGTGTGGTCAACGACTCGTGGTCGCCTTCGAGGCCCAAAGGTTCAGCCAGGAACGCGATCAGCAGCCGGGCCAACAGATCTCTCGTGATTACGTCGTCGGCTCTGAGGTCACGCTCGAGGAAGGTCCGGCCACTGGTTTCGTCGACGGGGTGACAGATGGTGAAGTGGTTCCCGTCTGCCAACTCGACCAGCCAACTGTCCTGATCGTCACGGCCGATCGCCTCACCGAAGGTGCGACCCAGTGGGTCGTGCTCGCCGTCGGCCGACGTGTATCGGTCGCGACTCTGGTCGACCACGGCATCGGATGCTGCGCCCACGATCATTACGGGAACTCGGGCGGGAACGCTGACGACGGTCGCCTCTTCATGACCCAACGCCGTCGCCGTCATCGTGTGCGCTCCGTAGGTTGCAACGGCCGTCAGGCCTGGGATCCAGTCCGCGCGGCTGTTGTGGAGCGCGACCGTGCCGCCCGCGCTGTGCCCGATCAGGGCGACCCGACCTAGGTCCAGGTGGCCGGTGATGGGCGCGTTCTCAACTGCTGCCAGTGCTGCGAGCAGTGAGGGAATTGCGGGTGCCGAGCAGCGGGTTCCGATGGCATCGGGAGCCAGAGCTTCCATGTCGATGCCAGGGGTGACGCCTATTCCTGCAGGTCCTAACGACCCGATGGTGGAGTAGGTGACTGCGGCGACCCCGGCCTCGGCCAGGCGGACGGCGAGCCAGCGGTAGCCATCTGGAGCGACGTTTATCCCAGGCACGAGTATCGCGATCGGCCATGGAGCCCCGGATGTATCGGCTGGAACATTGCCAGTCAGACGGGCCTCGGCGAGTTGGATCTGGTCCCCCGGGTACGTAACGCTGGCCCAAGCTCCGGTGTGTTTTGGGACGCTGAACCCAAGGTGGGACGAGCGCACGATCATGGGTTGGTCACCGTGTAGTCGATGGTCGAAGCGCTCTCCATCAGGTCGATCACTTGGGCCCGAACTTCGAGATGAATCGGGTCGGTTTCGTAGGCGTGATACGCCTCAACGTGTGGCCAGCTGGTCGTCAGGGCCAGGTCGCATGCGTAGGTGCCGGGAAGTTCGTTGATATCCACGCGCAGCTCGATCATGGAGTCGATACGGCCGCGCATCGATTCCATGAGCTCGCGACATTGCCCAACCTGGCTGGGGTCGCGGAGCTTTACGAGGACGGTGTGGATGTGCATGTGATTCACGCGGATCGGTGTTCCGCTGAGAGGAACAGGGTTTCCATGGACGGACCAAGAACCTACGATGACCCCGTGAAACCTGTCAACGACACCGACGGCGGGCCCAGCCGCGACTATGGGCCGGCATCTCCTCGCCCCTACCAGTGTTTCATGGGTCGATGGGAAGGCCTTTGCAAGACCTTCACTCCCGGAGGCGAGTTCCTCGAGAGCAGCGCAGTCCACATGGACGTGTCTTGGCTCGACGACAACACATGGCACCTCCACGAGCACTTCGAGAACCTCTACG
>JBPCTU010000224.1:0-2671 GCA_051011515.1 Acidimicrobiales bacterium | reverse complement strand
TTTCTCGCGGAGGTCCCCGGCGAAGAATCCGGCGTTGGCGACGTATCCCGTTTCGAACAGCCCTATGAGCGTGGTCAACCAAGCGAATCCCTTCGGGTCGGGATCTGCTCGACCAATGAGAGCGAAGGCCTCGATCTCGCCATTCAGGTTGGTGCCGTAGTCGGCCAGGACGTGCACGAAGTCGTGTTGAGCAAGAAATGGCGATGCACCGCCCGCGGAGCCCGGAATCGCGAACCCGCGCCCGTGGTACATGTCCCATACCCCCCGGCCCAACGAGCCCGGTGGCAGGTATTCGAACGCCTGCCATCGCTGAGCGAGTTCCGGGTCTGGCGCCCCCGCCGCCAACTGGTCAGCCAGGCGGACACCAGTCTTGAGCTGGTCCATCCGAGCGGCCTCCCAGTGTTCGGCGAAGCCGCTTCTGTGAAGGTCGACCCACGCCAAGCCGAACGCGCCCTGGGCGTAACGTCGGGCTACTCGCACGAACTGATCTTCCACATCGAGTGCCTCGGCATAGGCAGCGACACGGCGAGCGACCTTGGGCGGGATCGGTCTGAGCACCAACTCACCGAGCACCATGTGATGAACAATGCGCCACTTGGATTCGCTGTCGAGCGGCGCTAGCGCTTCGGCCAGTTCCGCGGGACCCAGTGGCTCGAGATTCGCGAAGTCGACCGACTGGCCGGTCATGGCCTCGATGATCGCTCCCAACAGGCTGGTCTGTACTGGTTCCAGCTGACCCGACGGAGCAACGGCTGAGGCGATTCCTCGGGAGACCGTCAGTACCTGGTCGGAACTGTCGGCGGTGCTTGGTGGGGACTTGCCGGTCATCCGAGGCTTCCCTTCCCGGCGTCGCTTCGAGGGGGATCACCCTAGGCGAGCGGGACCCCGGAACCTTGATCGGCGAGGCAGCAGACGAACCAACTCGGCATGTGCATCGCGTGGATCTGCAAACCTGGTCGACAATGGATGTTGGCGACGAATCTGTTGAGCAGCAATACGACGTGATCGTGGTGGGGGCTGGATCTGCGGGCGCTGCGCTTGCGGCGCGATTGTCCGAGGACCCGACCAGGTCGGTCCTACTGATCGAGGCTGGCCCGGACTATCCAGATGCGGATTCTCTGCCGCCCGACCTGCGCGAGGGAAACAGCGCCGGTCCTGCCACCGTCGGTCCGCACGTCTGGGGGTACTTCGCTACCGCCAACGATCAGCAGCCTGAGCCGATCGGAATTCCTCGAGGCAAGGTGACCGGCGGATCGAGTGCCGTGAACGGTTCGATCATGTTGCGTGGAATGCCAGAAGACTTCGACGACTGGGCGGCTCGAGGTAACCCGGAATGGGCGTTCCAGCGCGTGTTGCCGTTCTTCTGTCACATGGAGGACGATCTGGATTTCGGCGGCGAGTTCCACGGGAGCGCAGGGCCGACTCCGATTCAGCGACACCCAGTCGAGACGATGTCGCCACTGCAACGAGCGTTCTTTCGCGCCGCGGAAGACGCCGGGTTTCCCGTCGACCCCGACATGAATGCACCAGGCTCGACCGGCGTTGGAGCTTGGCCGATGAACGCCATTGACGGGTTGCGGTACAGCACCGCTCTGGCCTATCTCACGCCTACCCGCCACCGGTCGAACCTTACGATCCTTCCGAACACGCTGGCTTGTCGCGTGCTGTTCGATGGCCGCCGTGCGACCGGAATGGAAGTTGAGACAGACGGACACCGGCGTGTTGTCGACGGGCACGAGGTCGTTCTGAGCTGTGGCGCCATCGCTTCTCCGCATCTCCTATTGCTTTCGGGAGTCGGACCAGTCGGTCAGCTGCAACAACATGGCATCGAGCCTGTCCACGACCTGATCGGAGTCGGTGAGAATCTGAGGGACCACCCCCTCGTGGTCCTTCTGTTTCGTTCCGCGGATCCGTCTGCGAAACACGTGGGACAGGCAGTTCAAGCCGGGCTTCGTTGTACTGCCGATGGGTCCTTGACCCGGAACGATCTCTACCTGATCCCCATCTCGGTCGCCAGCGGGAAGGGTTCTGCCTATTCGACTTCTCCGGATCAGGTGTTGGGTACCGGGATCGGGGTCGCACTCGAGAACCCCTCGACGGCGGGAACGTTGCAGCTCGCCTCCGGCGACCCTCACGATCAGCCTCAGTTCAACTACCAGTACCTCTCCGATGCGTGGGACCGAGAGCGCCTGCGGCAAGGCGTGAGATTGGCCATCGAACTCTCGCGCCACCCCGCGTACAGCCCATTGTTAGGTGAACGTCTGATGCCCTGCGATAACGACCTGGCTTCTGATGAGGCCCTCGATCTCTGGATGCGAACTCACGCCACGACCCAGCACCACTCCTCGGGGACCTGCAAGATGGGTCCCCGCTCGGATCCGACCGCGGTGGTCGACCAGTGCTGCAGGGTCCACGGTCTGGAGGGCTTGCGTGTGGTTGACGCTTCGCTGATGCCAAATGTGGTCCGGGCCAATACGAATGCAACCGCGATCATGATTGGCGAACGTGTTGCCGCGATGATGCGCGAAGGCCAGTGACTCGCTCTGGCGATGGTGCCGAGCAGTCGACGAAGATCAACTCGACCAACTCGTCCGGCGCACGCAACAGCGGGTAGTGCCCGGTGTCCATCTCGTGCCATGTCGCGTCGAGCTTCTCGGCGCAACGCCGTTGG
>JBPCTU010000223.1:0-2702 GCA_051011515.1 Acidimicrobiales bacterium | reverse complement strand
GCTCGTTTGATGGGTGTCCGTAGCAACGCGGTGATCCGAAAGGCGTTCGTTCTCGCGGGAGCTCTAGCGGGCATCGCGGCGATCTTCTTCTTGATGCGCACCGGGCAGGCTCGGCCCACAACCGGGCTGAACCCCATGCTCAAGGGAGTGCTCGCTGCGATCATCGGGGGCCTGGGCAGTCTCCCGGGTGCGGTCTACGGCGGTTTCCTCCTCGGTATCTCAGAGGTTCTCCTGCGATCCTGGTTGCCCGAGGACCTGGTGGGGATCACCGATGCCGTGGTCTTCGGCCTCATTGCGTTGTTCTTCATCTTCCGGCCCCAGGGCCTGGTGCCGGTGGCAACGGCCGAGCGAGTGTGATGAAGGCGCTGGATGGAGCTTTGAGTCGACAGGTCATCGGCTCCCTTGTGCTCTTCGTGGTTCTCGTGGTTGGTGGCCTTCTGTATGGCGCCGGTGGCCCACCCACCCGCGACCTCTTGGTCACCCAGATGCTCATCAACGCAATCATGGTCATCGGCCTCCAGATCTACATCGGCAACACCGGAGTGCTGTCGTTCGGACACATGGGCTTCGCGGCGATCGCGGGGTACACGTTCATGCTCTTTGCGATGACGACCGAACGGAAGGAGCGTTTGATACCTGACGCTCCCTTCGGATTGGTCGACGTCAGCGTCAGTCCGTTCGTGGCGACCGTCATAGCCGTAGCTGTCACATTGGTGGTGGGGTTTGTCGTCGGTCTCGGACTTGCCAGGTCGGGGGCCAGATCGGGTGCAGTCGCAGCCACGGTTATCACGTTGGCTTTGTTGTTCATGGTCCATGAGGTGGGCGGCAGTTATGCCGATCTCACGGGCGGCCGTAACGGACTCTCGTTCTCAGTGGGCCGAAAACTCGACGACCGGCTCTGGATCTATATCGCATTGGTGGGTGCGATTCTGCTGGCCAGGTTGTTCAAGGGAAGCCGTACTGGCCGGATGGCGCAGGCCGCGCGAGAGGACGACCTCGCGGCCAGGGCGATGGGGATCGATCCCGCCCGAGGGCAGATGATCGCGCTGTTGTTGTCGGTGCTTGTTGTCGCCGTTGCCGCTTCGCTTCGGGTGTTCCAGTTGGGAACGGTTGCGCCTTCGACCTTCTTCTTCGACTACACGTTGCTCACGCTCGTGATGCTCATCGTGGGGGGTCGAAACAGCGTGGCCGGCGCGGTGGTGGGAGTCGCGCTGATCACCGCGGTAAACGAGACAACGCGGTACTTGGCTGGCGACGACTTCAACGCCGGACCGTTCGACTTCATTCTTCGTGAAGGTTTGACCGACATCGTGCTCGGCGTGGCCATGCTTGGATTCATGATCCTTCGACCTCAGGGCCTGATCGAGGACTGGGAGGTCGACCGCTGGCTGCGAAAACGATTCGGTCGACCCGAAGCGGCGCCGGAAGCGCCGGTGGAGCGGCCTGCTCGCGACGAGCTGGTTCTCGTCGCAGATGATCTGACGGTTGCGTTCGGGGGCTTCACTGCGCTCGATCACGCCGGATTGGTGGCCGACAACAAAGAGATAGTCGGCCTCATAGGTCCGAACGGCGCCGGGAAGACGACCCTGCTGAACGTAGTCACCGGGCTGGTTACCCCTACCTCGGGTTCGACGCTGCTCGGCGACGTCGACCTGACTGGCGATGACTCGTACCAGATCGCACGAGCGGGTCTGGCGCGTACCTTCCAGAACCTCCGACTTTTTCCGGCACTCAGCGTTCGCGAGAACGTCGGCATCGTGCAACAGGTTGCGCAGCGATACCGACACCATGACGACGCGCCCACCGCAGACGAGTTGCTCGTGCATGTGGGGTTGTGGGAGATGCGACACCGACGAGCACGCGAACTCGACTACGGCAACGCTCGCCGTCTCGAACTTGCGCGTGCAGCCGCGCTCTCACCTGCATTCGTGTTGTTGGACGAACCGACGAGCGGCATGAGCGACACCGAATCGCTCGCCATGATCGATCAGGTACGGGCCTTGGCCGGGGTGGTTGGTGCGGGTGTTGTTGTCATCGACCATGACCTCGGTTTCATCACCGGCATATGCGATCGCATCTATTGCCTCGATCAAGGTCGAGTCGTGGCTGAAGGTTCACCAACCGAGGTGCAGGCCGATCCGATCGTGCAAGCGGCGTACCTGGGCACGGCGGTGCCGCGCACGTAGGTGTTGCACGGCCAACGGCTCTATTCGCCTGATGCGTTCATGGTGACGACCCGCAATAGCCGAGCCAGGTCGCGCCGCTCCTGACCATCGAGCCCGCTCGTCATCTCTCCTTCGAACCCGTTGAAAGTGGGAAACAAGTTCTCGATTGTCTCGAGTCCGGTTGATGTCAGCGTCACCGTTACCCGGCGCCGATCAGCCTCGACCCGATTCCTCGAGACTCTTCCCTGTTTCTCGAGTGTGGAGACCATGCCGGTGAGCGTGCCTTTGGCCAGGTCGCACTCCGAAGCCAGTCGGGCAGTCTCCATCTCGCCCCAGACCCACAGGACCCAGAGGATTGTGAAGCCGCCCCAGGAGAGGTTCGCTTCGGCCAAGACACCACGTTCGGCTCGGCGGCGCACTGCGGCAGCTGCTCGGTAGATGTTGGAGATCGCCTGGAGGGAATCGAAGTCGAGAGGATGATCACCCAAGCGGGCCTGGATATCTCGTTCTGCTTCGAGCAACCGCTCTGGGGCTGTG
>JBPCTU010000222.1:0-2870 GCA_051011515.1 Acidimicrobiales bacterium | reverse complement strand
CAGGTCCGGCGCGACGCGCTTCAGTTGCACGCGTCGCAGGAGTCGGGGTTCTCGAGCGAGCAGGCGATGGCTTCTTCGTCGCTGTAGGGCTCGGCCTCGCCGCCGCCCTGGGGTGGGTCGGTGGGGGAGGAGTCAGTCGCGGTGGTCTGATTGATTCGCGTGGCGGGCCGCGACCGCAGGTAGTAGGTGGTCTTGAGCCCTTGTTTCCATGCATACATGTACATGGAGCTGAGCTTGCCGATGGTCGGAGATTCCATGAACAGGTTCAAACTCTGGCTCTGGTCGACGAACGCACCTCTGGCCGCACCCATCTCGAGCAGTGATTTCTGCGGGATTTCCCAGGCTGTCCGGTAGATCTCCTTGAGATCAGCCGGGATGCGGGGGACGTCTTGGACTGATCCTTCGGCGCGTTTGAGCTCGGCGATCATCTGATCGTCCCAGAGTCCTCGCGCTTGGAGCTCCTCGACCAGGTAGCGGTTGATCTGCATGAACTCGCCCGACAGGGTTTCGCGCTTGAAGAGGTTGGACACCTGCGGTTCGATGCACTCGTAACAACCGGCAATCGATGCGATGGTCGCCGTGGGGGCGATAGCGATGAGCAACGAGTTGCGGAGACCGTGCTGAGTTATCCGATCGCGCAGCTCCTGCCAGCGTCCGGTGTCGGTTGGGTTGATGTCCCACAGGTCGAACTGCAGCTCTCCCTGTGCGGCTCTTGTCAGCTCGTAGTGCTCGTGGGGGCCGTGACTCTCTGCGAGCTCGGTAGACGCCCACAGGGCGTTGTAGTAGATCTCTTCGGAGATCCGAGTCGAGGTCTCGCGGGCCAGTTCCGAGTCGAACGCCAGACCCATCTTGAAGAAGACGTCCTGGAGACCCATGAGACCGAGGCCGACTGGCCGCCATCCGGCATTGGATGTGCCGGCCTCTTGGGTCGGGTAGTAGTTGATGTCGATCACCCGGTCGAGGAACGGAACTACTTGGCGCACCGTCGCCGCGAGCTCCTCATAGTCGAAGACCGCCTGAGGGCCGCTTCCGTTGACGAAGGATCCGAGATTGAGTGATCCCAGATTGCAGACCGCGGTTTCGGCCTGGTTGGTGACTTCGAGAATCTCGGTACACAGGTTCGACAGGTGAACGACCCGTCCGGGGCCCTGGCCACCGTCGAGCGCGCCGTCGCCAGCCGGGAAGCCGGTCTGGTTGCACTTTCGGTTGGCTGAATCCTTGAACGTCATCCAGCCGTTACCGGTCTGGGCGAGTGTGCGCATCATGCGGCTGTAGAGCTGGCGAGCCGAGACCTGGCGTTCGAACAGTCCGGACTCTTCGGCTTCGATGTAAGCCTTGTTGAACTCGTCGCCGAACAGGTCGGTGAGGTGGGGGACCTTCTTTGGGTCGAACAGGCTCCATTGCCAGTCGTTCTCGACCCGCTGCATGAAGAGGTCGGGGACCCAGTTGGCGATGTTGAGGTTGTGGGCGCGCCGAGCGTGGTCGCCGGTGTTGTCTCGCAGCTCGAGGAAGTCCTCGATGTCGGCATGCCATGTCTCCAGGTAGATGCAGGCCGCGCCTTTGCGTCTACCTCCCTGGTTCACCGCGGCGACCGAGCTGTCTAGCGTCTTGAGCCACGGAACGATGCCATTCGACAGGCCGTTGGTGCCTTGGATGAGGCTGCCCTTGGCCCGGATCCGGTGCCAGGCCACCCCGATACCACCAGCGAACTTCGAGAGCCTGGCGATGTCGGTGTAACGCTTGTAGATGCCTGCGAGCGAATCCTCGGGTGAATCGAGTAGATAACAGCTCGACATCTGAGGGTGTGTGGTGCCGGAGTTGAACAGGGTGGGGCTGGACGGGAGGTACGCCAGCGAAGACATCAGGTCATAGAACGCCACCGCCTCGTCGGCGGTCTCGGACAGACCGCACGCCACACGGAGCATGAAGTACTGAGGCGTCTCGATCACCTCACGGGTTTCGGGGTGGCGTAGCAAGTACCGGTCGTAGACGGTTCTCAGACCGAAGAACTCGAAGTCTCGGTCGCGCGCCGAGTTGATGGCGGCGTTGAGCGTCGGCGCTTCACTGTTGACGAAAGCCAGGACCTCGTCGGAGATGAGCCCGAGTGAGTGACCCCGTGCCACCGACTCCGAGAACCACGGGATGTTCTGGTTCCGGACTTCCTTGTCAATGTAGGTCGCGAGCAGGCGGGCGGCGAGCTTGGAGTATCCGGGCTCTTCGACGATGAGACCAGCCGCAGTGCGGATGGAGAGTTCGTCCAACTCGCGGGTGGTGGCCCCGTCGGCCAGTGCCGAGATCGTGCGGGTGGCGACTCTCATGGGGTCGACTCCTCGCAGGCCTTCCGAGCAGCTCGCCACAGCGTTGACGATCTTGTTCACGTCGACTGGCTCGAGCTCGCCGTTGCGTTTGCGGACCCGCATTCCGGTGGCCGTTTCGATGCCGGCGGCTGGCCCGACCCCATGGGTGCTGGCGTCGAGGACCTCTATGCCCGCGGACATGCCCGCAGAGCTCGCTGCGTTTGTTGTGCTCGCTGGCGCCTGATTGTCCGCGCCTGTGGTGTCGGTGGCGCCTTGTGACGCTTCGTTCCCAGGGTTCCCCTCGACGGTAAGAAGTGACTGGGGTGCTTCGTTCCCGTCAGTGTGGTCGGTCAGTGCCACGTGCTGTTCTCCCTCTGCATCTCCACAGACCCCTGGTCGGTGCCGTTGTCGCACGACCCTTCGGACCGCACTGTGTTGGTCGACCTGACGGCCGGATTTCGGAGCGCAGGAAAGCACGATGTGAGCTGTCCACCCTGGCCCCTTGCCGCATCCAACCTCTGGATCGAGGACTTTGTCGGCTCAAAGATTACAGCCGTGTAACTACAAGCGTGT
>JBPCTU010000221.1:0-6371 GCA_051011515.1 Acidimicrobiales bacterium | reverse complement strand
GGCGTTCATGTTCCTGCTCGGCCGCGACATGACCTCGACACGCGACCTCTTGTTCGAAATCTTGTACCAGCGCGAGCAGAGTCAGGACCAAGCTCAACATGCACAAAAGGCCGCACATCGCGACCCTCTGACCGGACTCTTGAATCGAGCAGGTTTGGAGGCAGCGACCGCTGCGGCGGCTGCTAGCGCATCCACCATCACGGTGATGTTCATCGATCTCGACCACTTCAAGTCGGTCAACGACCGGTTTGGCCATGCGGCCGGCGACGAACTCCTCAAAGAGGTTGGGGAGAGGTTGCTACGTACCGTCCGTCCCGGCGACATCGTTGCGCGTCTCGGCGGCGACGAGTTCCTGTTGGTCTTCCCCGACGAGTTGACTGAACCGGTACGGGACCGGCTGGCCAGTGCGGTGATCTCCAATCTCGAGCTGCCGTTCGAGATCGGGAATCTGGAGGCTCGGATCTCCGCGAGTCTGGGAATCACGGTGGTTGCTGCTGAAGCGTTCGATCTGAGTGCGGTTCAGCGTGAAGCGGACCATGCGTTGTATGTAGCCAAGGCACAAGGCCGTCGTAGGTCGGTGCACTTCGACAAGAACCTGCGAAGCGAGCTGGATGAACGTTCCGAGATCGAGACCGAGCTGAGGCGCACGATCAGTGCGGGCGGGATCGACGCCTGGGCTCAGCCCATTGTTGACCTTGAGCGAGGCTCGGTTGTGGCTGTCGAGTTACTCGCTAGATGGGAGCGCAGCGACGGTACATATTGTCCACCGTCGATATTCGTGCCCCTGGCCGAAGAGATCGGCCTCATCGGAGATCTCGGTCAGCAGATGCTCGAACACGCGGGCCACACGCTCGCAACGTGGCGCCACGACGAGCACCTGGCAGCGGTGGCTGTTTCGGTGAACGTCTCGCCGCGCCAGCTGCGCGATGAGTCGTTTGTGCCCCGTCTCCGAGAACTCTTTCAGCGGCGAGAACTCCGGCCCGGCAGCCTGATACTGGAACTGACCGAGACCGCCGAGCTCCACGACCTACCCGACATCGACGCCACACTGGCCGAGTTGGTGGAGGCGGGAGCGCTTCTTGCTCTCGACGATTTCGGCAGCGGCTACTCGTCGGTGCAGCATCTGATCGGTCTTCCGATCGAGTACGTGAAACTCGATGGTTCTCTGGTGCGCGATCTCGATCACGATCCGCGACAGATTGCCCTAGTCCGATCCATCCGCGACCTGGCAGCAACCCTCGGACGGATCGTCGTCGTCGAGGGTGTGGAGACCGAAGCCCAGGCGCGACAGCTGGCGGACCTCAGGTTCCAGTTGGCGCAAGGTTTCTACTACAGCCCGGCCAGGCCCATCGGTGAGTTCGCCTCGGCGGTCTTGCCCGGGGGAGATCCCCGCACCGCCTACCGCGGAGCGGTTCCAACCGTCGGTAACCAGGTCTGACCCGGCGTCGACTATTCGCGCCCCACAGCGATGAACTCGCCGATGGCAGTCTGTTCGGTGGCCAACCGAGAGTCGACCAGCTCTTCGACGGTGGCGATCGCTTCCGCATGGCCTGATCTGTAGGCCGCGTCGGCCAAACACGACAGCACTTCGCTGGCCTTGCCATAGCTCGCGGCGACGTCGCTGAGACGCATGCTTTCGGGCCTGTTGCTCCGGAGATCGTCCAACGCGGCGTCGAGCGATGAGCTGTCGGGCATGCTGCCGCTCAGGTCGTTTGCAGCCGATTCGATGGCGTTGGACTCCTCGAGCATCCACGCGATCTCGTTCTCGGTGCGCACCGCGAGGGCGTTCAAAACGGCAGTCATCATCTCGATGTTCACCTTGAGAACCGGGTCGTCGACGACCGGCAGTATCTTCTCGGTCAGTTCGTCACGCATGGATTCCAGTAGTCGGGGAATGGACGGCTGAGTGATCATTGGGTTCCTCCCCATGCTCCGGCGCGGGCCATCCCGTCGATGAACATGCTGTGCATGAATGGGATGGCATTGGTCATGTAAGCGACGCTCATCGCTGTTGTCTCTTCTCGCGACATGGCCGCGGTCTGGCCGATCACGCTGTTGAAGACGGAACGCGAGGCGAGGACAGTGAAGTAGCCCACCGTTGCTGGGTTCACAATCTCCTCGGACAGGCCGGTCAGTTCCCGGTATCGACTGAAGAAGGCGTCGGAGTGCCCCTCGATCAGGTCGGGGGGCTGGGATTTGTGTGCCAGGACCCACCAACCCAGGTCTTCTCTTGGGTCTCCGACACGGGACAGCTCCCAATCGAGCATGTGGAACTCGCCGGTGCCTTCCTCGATCATCACGTTCGGGGCCTGCAGGTCTCCGTGGACGAGCGTAAGTGGCGCCTCTGGGGGGCGGTTGGCGTCGAGCCACGCGGCGCAGAGTCGCATGAAGGGATCGCGCTCGACGTGGTCGGCTTCTGCCTGTGCCCACTCGGCTATGCCAACGTCGATGTAGGAGTCCCAGGACGTTGGCCGCTTCATCTCTTCGGGTAGAAGGACCGTGTCAACCATGTGGATGCTTGCCAGGAGATCTGCGAAGGGTTCGGCATGGTGGCCATGGTCCGAGACCTCGCCGGGCTGAATGGTGGTGTGCAGGGTCTCGCCTTCAATCTTCTCGAAGATGATGGCCGGACTGCCGAGCTCGTCTCCGGTCTCGTCGAACCAATGGGCCTCGGGCAAGCTGACCGACCCGACCGATGCCACCGCGTTGACGAGCCGCCACTCTGCGGAACGGTCGGTGTCAATGATGGACTGGCCCGGTCGCGGGTCGGCGCGAAGGATGAAGCCCTGTGATCGTTCAGGAGTCGACGCGGTGAAGCGCGCCATGTACCGGCTGTAGCCGCCGGTTATCTCGGCAAAGTCCTCGATCGTGACTTGCCCTTCAGCGTCCCATCGTTTCCCGATGAAGGCCGCGAGCTGCTGAGGCAACTCTGATGGCTCAAGCAATGTCCCCCCTTGTGTTGGCGTCGGACGAACGGCCCCCGACCAACTGTGAATTCCGAACGTCGTCGAGGGTAGTCGGTTGCAGTACTCGGCAACTGACCGAGGTTGTTCGTTGCGATCGGCTGGTGCACGCGGAGGCCTTTTGCTCGAAGTTCGTGGCGTCGGGGGCCGCGGTGGAGCATTCTCTTGGTGGTCATGACTTCTTCTGGCGGTGTCGCGAGTATCTGTGTTATCGGTGGCTCGAACGTCGACATTGAGGGCCGATCCGACGTGGAAACGCGCCCGGGCGACTCGGTAGCGGGCAAGATCATGAAGTCAGCGGGCGGGGTCGGCCGGAACATCGCCGAGAACCTGGCCCACCTCGGCGCTGAGGTACGTCTGCTCAGTGTCGTCGGTGATGACAGCGATGGGTCATGGTTGAAATCACAGGGTGTGGCCTCGGGCATCGAGATGCGCTGGACGTTGGTCCAGCCCGGTCAACGAACCGCTCGCTACGTGTCGATAGTTGATGCCGGCGGAGAGGTCGTTGCCGCCGTCAACGACATGGCCGTGCTCGACTGTTTGACCGCGGAGCTGATCGACAGTGCCGCGTATTGTTTGGAGCATGTCGACGCCGTGGTGTTGGACTGCAACCTCAGCGCTGACGTGATCGCTCACGTCTGTTCTTTCGTCGACGCGCCGGTGTTTGTCGACCCGGTCTCGGTCGCGAAATGCACAAGGGTGCTGCCGGTACTCGAACGGATCCACACGATAAAGCCGAATCGGGCCGAGGCGGCCATGCTCACGAGCTGCGACACCACCGCTGATGCTGGCCTGGCCGACGCAGCGGACGCACTGCTCGCAGGGGGAGTGGGGAACGTAGTGATCGGACTGGGCTCCGAGGGAGCGTTCTACAGCAACGGCGTCGAGGCGGGATTTGTCCGACCCGACCAGGTGGTTCCCAACAGCGTGACTGGCGCCGGTGATGCTCAGATGGCCGGCCTGGTGCTCAGCCATTTGGAGGGTTACCGGCTCGGCGCGATGGTGGAAGTAAGCGTCGCCGCTGCGGCCGTTGCAGCCTCGTCGTCGAGCACTGTCTCACCGGACATCAGCCGCGCCTTGGTCGGACTGGAGCCGAGTCGCTGAGTCATCACCGACCGACCGAGCCCCACCGCCCTGCAGCCTGCGACGGATCGGCAGTGAGGTCGACTCGCGGCCGAACGCGCAAGCGGGCCTAAGCTGCGGCGGTGCGAGGTCTGCTGAGTCGATACGCGGCCGGACGCGGCTTCGATGAAGCGTTCGCCCCCGAAGGTGAGGTACGCGACACCTATAGGCGCGTCGTCGACCGTTTCGAATCGATCGATGCCGACGAGCTGCGCCGGATTGAAAAGCTGGTCGCTGCGGAGTTCCGCCGCCAAGGGATCACCTTCACCGTCTACTCCGACGACGAGGGAACCGAACGGACCTGGCCGATGGACCTCTTCCCCCGGATCATCGAGGCGGCTGAATGGCAACACCTCGAACAAGGCCTCGCCCAGAGGGTCACAGCGCTCAACCGTTTCCTCGATGACCTGTACGCCGGCGAGCAGGCTGCGCTCAACGACGGGATCGTGCCCCGTTGGCTCGTCACCTCATCCACCGGGTTCGAACGCAACGCCTTCGGCATCGATGTTCCCTTCGGCGCCCGGTGCATGATTGCCGGGATCGACCTGGTGCGAGGAGCCGACGGCTCGTACGCCGTGCTCGAGGACAATCTTCGAAACCCGAGTGGGATCAGCTATGTGATCGAGAACCGGGCGGCGATGACGAAGGCGTTCCCGGTTCTTTTCAACGATCACGTTGTCCGGCCCGTTGACCAGTATGGGCAACTGCTTCGGTCGACCTTGGAGGAGGTGGCGCCTCCTGCTGCCGGTGATTCACCCAACGTTGTTATTCTGAGTCCCGGGGTCTTCAACAGCGCGTATTTCGAGCACGCCTTCCTGGCCCGGGCGATGGGTGTGGAGCTCGTAGAGGGTCGGGACCTGATCGTCGAGGACCAGGTCGTGTATGCCCGCACGGTCGCTGGGTTGTCCCCGGTCGACGTCGTGTACCGGCGGATCGATGACGATTTCTTGGACCCAGTGTCTTTCCGACCCGAATCGACCCTTGGCGTGGCCGGCTTGTTGTCCGCTGCCCGCGCGGGAACTGTCACGTTGTGCAACGCCTTGGGGAATGGAGTCGCCGACGACAAGGCGTTCTACCCCTATGTGCCCGACCTGATCCGCTACTACCTCAGCGAGGAGCCGATCCTGGCCAACGTGCAGACCTACGTCATGTGGGACGACGACCAGAGAAGCGCGTGTTTGGAGCGGCTCGACGAACTGGTCATCAAGCCAGTGGCGGAGTCGGGTGGATACGGCATCACCATCGGGCCACATGCGTCAGATGCGGAGCTTGAGGGTGCGCGTCGGCAGATCCTCGACGACCAACGTGGCTGGATAGTGCAAGAACTCGTGCAACTGTCGAGCCTGCCTTCGTTGGCGGGGGAGACATTGGCTCCACGGCATCTCGATCTTCGGCCCTTCGTTCTTACCGGCGAACGGACCCGTGTATTTCCCGGGGGCCTCACCCGGGTCGCGATGAGGGAAGGGTCGCTCATAGTCAACTCCTCCCAAGGGGGCGGTTCCAAGGACACCTGGGTTTTGGCTGCCGGCGATGCCGCCGAGCCGCGATCGGATCGGGCGACCAAATGATCCTTGCCCGTCATGCCGAGGCCTTGTTTTGGGCAGGCCGCCAGCTCGAGCGCGCCGAATCGACCACCCGGGCATTGGACGTTGTGGGCCGCAACGCGATGCATCACCGTCACCCGCGCGCCAGGTCTGAATGGCGATCACTGCTTGACGTCTTCGGGTTGGCCGCGATGTTCGACGCGCTGCCACATGTTCGCGATGTTGATCAGGACACCGTCGCGGAGTTCTTGTTCGCGAGCCCCGACAATCCCGGATCGGTTGTTGCGTCGGTCGCCCAGCTCAGGGAGAACCTCAGGACGGTTCGAGATCGAGTGCCGGTGGAACTCTGGGAGGAAGCGAACCGCCTTCACCTCCAACTTCATGCTCAAGATGCCCTCGATCCGTTGCAAGCTGCCCCCTTCGAGCTCTTCTCGTCGGTGCGCCGAGGCTGTCAAGCGATGGCGGGGGTCGCAGCCGAGGCCATGGCTCGAGACGAGGGTTACTCGTTCGTCGACATGGGGCGAATGCTCGAGAGATCAATCATCACCTGTCGAATCATTCGTTTCGGCCTCCTCGGCGATTCACCCGACTTCGACGCGTCGACCGTGCTGCGGCTCGCCTCGTCGCTCCAGGCATATCGACGTTTTGCGGGTTACCACGATGACCCTGAGACACTGGCCAGCTTCTTGTTGGCCACCGAGGACCTGCCGAGGTCGGTCCTCGCATGCCAGCGAAGGGTGGA
>JBPCTU010000220.1:0-9046 GCA_051011515.1 Acidimicrobiales bacterium | reverse complement strand
GGTGTACTCGGCGGCCTGGGCGAAGAGCTGCCCGCCGAGCAGCGAGACCTCGACCTTCTGTCCGCGACCGGTGCGGCCGCGCGCGATCAACGCCGCCATGATTCCGTTGGCCAGGTTCTGCGAGGCGACGTGGTCGGCGATCGTGACCCCGGCAGGAGTCATGTCGCCTCCGTCGGCTCCGGTGGTGCTGATGAGCCCACCCCGGGCTTGGCCTGCGAGATCGGCGCCTTCGATCTCGGCGTCGGGGCCCAGGTGCCCGAAAGCACTACCTGCCGCCCAGATCAGACGGGGGTTCGTTTCCGCCAGCACGTCGTAGCCGAGGCCCCAGTCGTCCATCGTTCCCGGTTTGAAGTTCGAGATGACCACGTCGCAGTTGTCGGCGAGCCGACGAAAAGCCGTAGCACCGGCCTCGGTGCGCAGGTCCAGCGTGACGGACCGCTTTCCTCGATTGGAAGCCGTAAAGAACGCGCTCCGAACGTCGTCGGGCGGCGAAACCGGAATCACGCGTGACATGTCGCCGATGCCGGGCAACTCGATCTTGATCACTTCGGCACCCAGATCGGACAGCGTCGCGGCGGCTTGGGGGGCCTGCACCAATACCCCCAGATCCAACACTCGCACCCCATCGAGAACTCTCATGGCGAATCCCTCCGACTCTTCCACACGCCCGAGCGGATCCTAGGCGCAACGCCGCCGGACCTCTGGCCCAGCCGGCAAGGCTGGAGCTAGCGTCTATTGCTCAATCAATCGGCGAACGTTTCGCGACGGACCGACCGTGGAACTGAGCCGTTCTTGCTGAATGGAGCAGAAATGAAGTTCATGATCGTTTCTCAACTCGCGGACACAGACGATGCGACCCGGTCCAGCATCCTCGAGCTCTACGCCGAGCACGGTGTACCGCCGGGTACCGAAGGCCTCTGGCTCACCGCTGACGGCCAGAAGGTTGTCCAGCTCGTAGAGGCCGACGATCTGACCGAGTTCAGTCGGTTTTCGAACCTTTACCGAACCGGCTTCGCTGCGGGTACGGCCACGTGGTACCCGCTGGTGGACGCCGAGGTCGCGGTTGGGCACCAGATCGCAGGTATTGAAGCCCGAAACAGCTGAACCAAGAGTCCGGGAAGGATCAGGGCGGCCGTGGGGGTTTCGACTCCATGGCCGCCTCGGCTTCTCGCCGCCATGACCAGGAGAAACCCGCCACTGCGTTCGTCGTTATAGCGGGCCTGATACTCGCGGCGCTCTCGTTGTGGGCCTTCACCGAGGACACCAGCCCATTTCGGAATGAGCCTGGGGTACGGGTGAGCCCGGACGACGCGTACAACCCTGTCGCCGCGGGCGAAAGGCTGCCCGATGGGTTTCGTCAACTCTTGCCGCGAGATGCCATCAGACCTGTCTATGACCCGATGTTCGTCCCGGCGTCTCGAATCGAGTGGTCCGACGCAACCGAGGTCATCGGGGTCACGATCGGAGGTGAGTCCAAGGCCTATCCCGTGAGCTTCCTCAACGGCCGAGAATTGGTTGTCGATGAGCTCGAGGGCGTGCCGATATTGGTCTCTTGGTGACCGTTGTGCGCAACGGCGATGGTGCATCGCCGACAGGTCGGAAACGAAACGCTCGTCTTCGGCGTTCATGGGGCCCTTTGGGGGAACGCCATGACTTGGTGGGATCACAGCACGGGCAGCATTTGGAGCCAACCCCTCGGGGAGGCCATCGCCGGCCCCCGAAAGGGGCAAACGGTCGAATTGTTGGCATCTGAGTTCACGACATGGGGCGCGTGGCGAGACGAACACTCCAACACTTTGGCCCTCGACGCTCCCGGGGGGCCCTCAGGCTTCGACCTCGCCGACTTCCACCTGGTGGTCGACTTCACCAACGAAGCCAAGGCCTATCCGGTCCCCCAGCTCCGAGAAGCGGGTGTAGTCAACGACATCGTGGCTGGACTGGAGATTGCCGTGGTCAGCGACCCGACCGAGCCAGACCGGTGGGAGATCTTCTCGAGGCGGCTCGGCGAGACCGTGGTCGAGCTGAGCGTGGACGGCGACGTTCTTCGGGACACGGTGACCGGAACCACGTTCCATCCCACTCGCGGCTTCGCTCTAGACGGCGAGCTGGATGGTGAGATCCTCGATCTCCTGCCTGGGCTGACGTCGTTCCCCGGTGACTTCGACACGTTCTGGCCCGACGGCACGGTGTGGGAGCCATGACCCAGGCACTGCGGCTCCTGGGGCTGCACCAGGACCGGTGGGAGCGAGCCACTGCGGATTCACTGTGGGTCGCCTTCGCGGTGGCCGTGGCGGCATCAGTAGTGCTCTCGCTGAACCGGTTCGGCGGACTGGCCGTCGAAACACCAAGAGCGTTTCTTCGAATGGCCCTCATCGGTGTCTATGGCTGGCTCGGTGTGGGGATGGGGATCTGGCTGTTCGCATGGGGACTGAACCGGCTCAATCGCCACAGGTCCCAGGTGAGGGTCTCCATCGCTCACTCCTTGGTGGTCGCGGGGTTCTCGCACATCCCGTTGTTGGCTCTCGGCGGTGCCATCTTCATCTCGGCCACAATGCTTCAGGTCTTCGAACTGGGCAACGTGTTGGCTTGGATGGTGATCGGGTTGTGGTTTCCAGCGACTCTTGTCTCGGCGGCGCGCTCCACTTGGAGGGTCAGCACGATCGACGCGGTCCTTGTCGTTGCTGTGCCCTACACCGTCTGGATAATGACGGTGTGGCAGCACATACACACCCAGATCCAGCACCTTCTCTGACCGTCAGCGTCGACGCCGCGCCACCTCGAAACATGCCACAGCTGCCGCTGCTGAGACATTGAGCGATCCCAACACACCCTGCAGCGGAATGGTCACCACCAGATCGCAGCGTTCACGCACCAGTCGCGACAGACCGCGCCCCTCGGCGCCCAGCACGAGAGCTACTGCTCCTTCGGCCACAGCCATCTCGTAGACCTCGGTGTCGGCCACGACATCCAAGCCGACCGACCAAACCTCTTGTGAGGCCAGTTCCCCAAGAGCTTTGGGTATGCCGCTCACTGTGGCGATAGGCAAGTGTTCGATTGCACCCGCAGCTGCCTTCGCCACCGTCGGTGTGATTCTCGCCGACCGATGCCGGGGAAGAACTACGCCGGTCACCCCGGCACACTCGCCCGTGCGCAACAGCGCACCCAGGTTCCCCGGATCGGTGATGCCATCCAGGACCAACAAGAAGGGTGTCTGGCCCGCAGAAGCAGACATCAACTGCTCCAAGTCCAGGTCAGGGAGCGGTTGGGCCCTGGCCATCACCCCCTGAGGCGAGTCAGTGCGCGCCAACGCCTCGAACTTGGTCCTCGGCACCTCCACCAGTTGGACGCCCAACTCGTCGACGAGCTCGACGATCTCGTCCAAGATTGGCGCCGGATCGAGGTCGGCGGCGAACACCACCTCGCGAGTACGACGTCGGCCCGCCAGGAGCAGTTCGCGGACTGCGTGCCGGCCCTCGACCTGATCCCCGCCCGGGCCTTTGGGCCGGTCACTCCGTTGATCGCCGCGCTGGGGGGTGGTCCCACGTTGTCCTCGGCTCGTGTTTCGTTTGCGACCACCGCTGCTTGTCCGCCCGCTACCTCTCTTTCCGCTCATGTCTCGTCCAACATCGCTACCGCCCAGCAGGCAATCCCGTCGATGAGCCCAAGACCCTCGGGGCGTTTGCCCTTTACGGTCACGGGTGCGCCGACGACCTCGCTCAACCGCGATTGCATGATCTCGCGCTTCGGGGCCAGTTTCGGCTGCTCGGCGACAACCGAACAATCGATGTTCACAACCACGAATCCAGCGCCCCGGACTGCGGCGACAATCTCCGCGAGCAGGACCAAACTGTTGGCGTCCTCGAACTCGGGCTCATCGTCGGGGAACCAAGAACCGATGTCGCCCAACCCTGCAGGACCGGCCAGCGCGTCGGCACACGCGTGAGCGACAACGTCTGCATCGGAGTGACCGACGAGACTCAGATCGGTGTCGAACACTACGCCACCCAAAACAAGGGGCCGGTCTGGGTTGGTCTCGAATTGATGGCTGTCGAAGCCGTGGCCGACTCTCATGAAAAATTTTCGTTCCAGGTGACTAGCCGCTCGACGACTTGCCGGCGATCAGGGCCCGCGCGACATCGAGGTCGGCAGGATTGGTGATCTTGAGGTTACGGACATCACCATCGACCAGCACCACCTCGTGCCCGCATGCCTCGACCAGAACTGCATCGTCGGTGGCCTCGGCCCCGGTGCTGTGGGCCTCACGGAGCACCGCAGCTGAGAAACCCTGCGGGGTTTGAACGGCCCGCAGAGAATCGCGGTCCACGCTTTCACCCGACTTGGAGCGAATCGTGTCGACAACCGGCACGGCCGGCACAGCGGCTGCAGCGCCACCCTGAACGGCCTCGAGGACCCGCTGGAAGACACCGTCGCTGGCTAGGGGTCTCGCAGCATCATGGATGAGAACGATGTCGGCGGTGTGGGGAACCGCAGCCAGACCCGCACGTGCCGATTCGGACCGAGTTGCTCCGCCTGCGACCCGAACCTCGTTTCTCGACGAAGGGGCACCGAGCCGCGGATCCTCTGCCCGCAACACCACGATGACTCCTGTGCTGTGTCGGTCCGAAACGGCCACTGTTGCGTCCAAGACTGTCTGATTGCCGGTCAGCATCTGGTCGAGCTTGTTCGCTCCGAATCGCTGACCGCTTCCCGCAGCGACCACGATTGTCCACACTTCGTGCTCGGTAACCACGGGGCTAGTGTGGAGGATCACCATGGTCGAAACCAGTCTCATAGCCTCGGCGGAACTGTTTGCGGGTCTGGACGAAGCCGACATCGCGCCCATTGCTGCAGCTGCACACATACGTCAGCTGCGGCGCGGCGACGTGTTGTTCCTCGAAACCGACGACCCCAACGAGCTGTTCATCGTGGTCTCGGGACGGATCGCAATCTCGAACCGCTCGCCCGACGGCCGCGAGTCGGTAGTGGCTCTCATGGAGCCCGGCGACCTGTTCGGCGAGATGGGCCTGTTCGACAGCCACGGCCGATCAGCCGGCGCCCGGGCGCTCGAGCCTTCGGAGGCCGTGGTGGTGCCATACGACCCGGTCATGGCGCTCTACGGAGCCAAACCCGAATTGTTGTGGCGCGTGGTCGACATGTTGACGGGCCGGTTGCGCAGTATGGACTCTGCGCTCGCAGACTCCGTTTTCTTGGATGTGACCGGTCGGACAGCGAAACGATTGCTCGAACTGGCAGGCGATTCCGACCGGTTCGAGCTGCCGATCACCCAAGAGGAGTTGGCCGGCATGGTCGGCGCCTCTCGGGAACGGGTCAACAAAGCCATCGCCTCGTTCATCAAGCTGGGCTGGCTCGACCAGAACGACCGGACCTACGCCATCACCAACCGCCAACAGCTGGAGATCCGCGCCCGCTGAGAACAGCGGTGGAGGGGTTCTATCGCCGAAGCCCGCGTTTCGCAGGTTCAGGTGGTCGTCGCCGCCTGAAGAAATCTGCGAAACGGGTAACCACCGCGTGCCCAGGCTGGGCATCGTCGGGTGGTGCTTCTCGAGCGAACCACGACGTCATCATGCCAAGCGTCGCCGCCATGTCGAGTGACGGAATCTGGCCATCGATGCAGAGCATCGAGTGGTAGGGCACGCCCGTAAGCCGCCTGAGAGCCTCGAACGCGGCCGGGTCGGGTTTGCGCACGCCGATATCGGAGCTGACGATCCAGGGCGCAACACCCGACAGGCCATGAAGATCTCGTAGACGGTAGGACCATTCGGCCATGTCGTTGGTGATAACCGCTACCGGTACACCACGCCGATGCATCTCGCGGAGGAACTCCTTGGCCCCTTGTTGCAGGCGCACCGGAGCCAGCAGTTCAGCATCAAGCTCCTGGGGGTCACCCTCGACGCCAACGGCCTGCCAGAACGCCTCGGCATGGAGGCGGCCGAGTGTGGCCTGGCGATACAGCTCGATGATCTCCTCGTCGGGGGCGGTGCCGTTGTTATGGCGAATGAACGGAATGATGCGCTCGTGGGGATCGGCCGACAGCTCGAACAGGGCGTCGTGCGCGTCCAACACGATCATCTGCATCTGTCCTCTGGGGCCAGATGCGGCGCCGGCAGCACCTGCGGCAGGGGCGGCGCCGGGTGCGGCTCCCGGCACTCGCTGCGCCATGGTCTCGGGCCTGCGGGCCGGCGCCTTCTTGGCATAACGCCGATCAAGGAGCAAGTTCACGATCGCCAGCACAATCGCCAGGATCAACAACACGATCAGAGCGGTCCGGGCCCAACCCAACAACTGCGCTACGCGATTCTCCGAGCTGGACTCGGCCACGATGGTTGTGGTTTGTCCGAACGGTGTTTCGAAGACCTGGCGACTCGAGTCAGGTGGCAACTGCACCACGACGCGCATGCCAACTGTGTCTTCGATCTGTTGGCCCAAGGTGGCTTCGATCTCGGTGACGTCGGTGCCCAAGGGAGGCGCGTCGACAATCTCCCGCAGCGCAGCGTCGGAGAACAGGTCCAGGCCATCGGTCAGGTCGACGTCGCCGGTGACGAGGTACTCCTCAGTGGCGCGATCGCCCGCGCGGATGATCTCCCAGTCGTTGAACACTCCCGCCGACGCCCCGAATATCTCGTCGAGGACCGCGTTCAGCTCCGCGTTGTTGTCGAAACCTTTCTCGGCCTGCACCCATTCGCGGCCATCGGCCAGGATCTGGGGCGGCGAGACGCTCCAGCCCGCCGCCACAAGGTCGCCGGTAACCAACAGATCGCCAAGTGGGGGAAATCGGCCGATTGCGTCGGCGTCCAAACCGACGCCCGCCACGACGGTGCCCGAGCCGTCTTCTTCGACGTCAACGGTCACCTCCAGCTGCACATTGCAGGCAGTGAGAACCAAAAACGCAGTCACGACGAGCGCGGCGAGCTTGATAGGCCGGGTCTGCACGGCGTGAATCGTACTGCGGTCGATGCCGCCACACGATTCAACCTGTTGAGGATTCAACCCAATGAGGTTGCCTCAGTCGGCGGTGGCGAACTCTTCCTCGACCGGCGGTGGTTCGAACCCCTCGACCGCGGTGAATGCGATCTGTTCCTTACCGGGCTCGTCGGGGTCGGGTTCGGTGTCGACGATTATCTTCTCGCCGGCGCGGAACTCCTTCCACAACAGGCGTTCGGAGAGTGGGTCCTCGACCAGCCGTTGGATCGCCCGTCGAAGCGGTCTAGCTCCAAGAGTCGGGTCGTATCCTCTGTCGGCCAACAAGTGTTTGGCTTCTGTTGTGACCTCGAGACCCATGCCCTGAGCTTCGAGCTGCGTAGCAACTCGAGCCAGCATGAGATCTACGATCTCGGTGACCTCGGCCTTGGTGAGCTCGTGGAAGACGATGACCTCGTCGATGCGGTTGAGGAACTCCGGCCTGAAATGATCCTTCAGGGCGTCGTTCACCTTCTCCTTCATCTTCTCGTAGCTGACAGCTTCGTCCACCTTGGCAAAGCCGAGGTTCGCCTTGCGGAGGTCGCGGGTCCCGAGGTTGGAGGTCATGATCAACACGGTGTTGCGGAAGTCGACCGACCGGCCTTGACTGTCGGTCAAACGGCCCTCTTCGAGAATCTGCAACAGTGTGTTGAAGACATCGGGATGGGCCTTTTCGATCTCGTCGAACAGGACCACCGAGAACGGCTTACGCCGCACGGCCTCGGTGAGTTGGCCACCCTCTTCGTAGCCGACATACCCAGGCGGCGAACCTACCAACCGGCTCACAGTGTGCTTCTCCATGTACTCGGACATGTCGAGGCTGATGAGCGCTTGCTCGTCGCCGAACAGGAACTCGGCAAGCGTCTTGGCGAGCTCGGTCTTTCCGACACCGGAAGGGCCGAGGAAGATGAACGATCCAGACGGACGCTTCGGGTCTTTGAGGCCGGCCCGTGTACGCCGGATCGCCTGGCTGACGGCCTTGATGCTGTCCTGTTGTCCGATGACTCGTTTGTGCAGCTCGTCCTCCATACGCAGGAGTTTGGCGGTCTCTTCTTCGGTGAGTTTGTAGACGGGGATCCCCGTCCAGACCGACAGAACCTCGGCAATGGCTTCTTCGTCCACCTCGTCGAAGAGGTCGACACCGGAGTCCTTCATCTCGGTTTCCATCTCTTCGCGTTTCGCGAGTAGTTCCTTCTCGCGGTCACGCAATCGCCCTGCCTCCTCGAAGTCCTGAGACTCGACGGCTTCCTTCTTCTCGGCCGAAACCTGAGAGATTTCGTTCTCGATCTCCTTGAAATCGGCGGGCGTCTCCATGCGCTTCAGGCGCAGTCGGGATCCGGCCTCGTCTATGAGATCGATGGCTTTGTCGGGTAGGTGACGATCGGAGATGTAGCGATCGGCCAGGTTCGCGGCCGCGACCAGTGCCTGGTCGGTGATGGTGACCCGGTGGTGATCCTCGTAGCGATCACGAAGTCCCTTGAGGATCTCGATGGTGTGAGGAACCGTGGGTTCCTCGACGACGATCTTCTGGAAACGACGCTCCAACGCTGCGTCCTTCTCGAGGTGCTTGCGGTACTCGTCGAGGGTCGTCGCGCCAATGGTCTGCAGCTCGCCTCGAGCCAGCATTGGCTTGAGGATCGAGGCTGCATCGATGGCACCTTCGGCAGCGCCCGCACCGACGAGCGTGTGCAACTCGTCGATGAAGAGAATGATGTCACCGCGTGTCTTGATTTCTTTGAGGACCTTCTTGAGGCGTTCTTCGAAATCGCCCCTGTAACGAGATCCAGCCACCAAAGCGCCCAGGTCGAGCGTGTACAACTGCTTGTTCTGCAGCGGCTCGGGAACATCGTTGTTGGCAATGGCCTGGGCCAGGCCCTCGCCGCTTGCGGTCTTTCCTCCCCCTTTTTCTCCCCCCCTCCCTTTTTTTTTCTTTTTCCTCCTTCTTCTCCGCCGAAACCTGGGAGATTTCGTTTTCGATCTCCTTGAAGTCGGCGGGCGTCTCCATGCGCTTCAAGCGAAGGCGGGATCCGGCCTCATCGATTAGATCGATGGCCTTGTCGGGCAGGTG
>JBPCTU010000219.1:0-4534 GCA_051011515.1 Acidimicrobiales bacterium | reverse complement strand
GGCTACTGGAGCTTCAAACCGAGATCCGAGATCTTATTCGCGAATGGAATCCGGCCATGGTGGCGATCGAACGGGTGCTCTTTCAGCACAACGTCAGCACAGCTATTTCCGTCGGGCAGGCAAGCGGCATAGCCATGGCTGAGGCAGCGGCTGCCGGATGTGAGGTGATGGAGTACTCCCCGAACCAGGTCAAAGAGGCCGTCGCAGGCCACGGTGGGGCCACAAAGGACGAGATGGAACGAATGGTCCAGTCGTTGCTGGGAATCCGAACGCCGCTACGTCCGGTCGACGCCGCCGATGCCATCGGCTTGGCGTTGTGTCACATCGCCCACCTCCCGATGGGCGCGATGCGATGATGTCCCCGGCCTCCCCGTCCAACGAAGCGGCCGAGAGGGGCGCATCATGATTGGATCAGTACGCGGATCACTCGTCGAGCGCAGCGGCGACGAGGTGATTATCGAGGTCGCCGGTATCGGATACCGCGTGACTGTCGCGCCTTCCACCACGGTGGCGCTCGGCGAGCTCGGAGACGAAGTCTTCGTGCACACCCATCACCACTTTCGTGAAGACGACCAGACGCTTTATGGCTTTGTGACCAGAGAGGAACGGATCTGCTTCGAGGCCCTCATATCCGCGCACGGAGTCGGCCCGTCACTGGGCCTGGCGATACTCGGTGTGCACGATCCGGCTGGTCTCCAGAAGGTGCTCGCAACCGAGGACGTTGCGGCGCTGTGTTTGGTCCCGGGCGTGGGCAAGAAGACAGCTCAGCGGCTTCTCGTCGAGCTCAAGGAGAAGCTCGACTTCCCCGACGTCGACCTCACGGCGACTGCAGCCGCTCGGTCCAACGGTTCCAGCGGCGATCTCAGCGATGTCCGTGAGGCTCTTGTTGGGCTGGGTTACAGCCCAGACGAGGTCCATGGCGCCATGAAGTCGCTTCCCGACGAGGGCGATACGTCGGTCCTCCTCAAGCACGCGTTGCAACAACTCGCAGAACGATCATGACCATGTGCAGCTCACGGTGCCTTGACCTCGGCAGCGATACGAGGACAACGTCATGAGGGACGAACTGCTGTCGCCCGAGTTCGGTGAAGACGACATCGACGTCGGGTTCAACGACAATGGGCTTCGCCCGTCCTCGCTCGAGGAGTTCGTTGGGCAGAGTGAGCTTAAGGAGCACCTCGAGATCATCCTTGGTGCGGCGCGTCAGCGAAACCAGGCGGCCGATCACCTCTTGTTTGCGGGGCCTCCGGGGCTGGGAAAGACGACATTGGCCCACATCGTCGCCAACGAGATGGGGGTCACGCTCCACAGCACCTCGGGTCCCGCACTCGACCGCGCCGGCGACCTCGCTGCGATCCTCACGAAACTCGACGAAGGCGATGTTCTGTTCATCGACGAGATCCACCGCCTGTCGCGCCACGTAGAGGAAGTCCTGTATCCGGCGATGGAGGACTTCCAGCTCGACATCGTGCTGGGTAAGGGTCCGGCCGCCCGATCAGTACGCCTGCCCGTCTCGCGCTTCACCCTCGTCGGTGCCACGACTCGAACCGGGCTCATAACCGGACCACTGCGTGACCGCTTTGGCCTGGTGGCTCGGCTCGACTACTACGACCCCGACGACCTCCATCGCATCGTCGTGAGAGCCGCAAGCATTCTGGGGGTGCGCACCGACGACGCCGGAGCGACCGAGATCGCCAGGCGAGCTCGTGGCACACCTCGCATCGCCAACCGGCTCCTGCGGCGAGTCCGTGACTTCGCCGAGGTACGAGTCGATGGTGTCATCGATGTCGATACGGCAAACGCTGGTCTGGCGACGTTCGGGGTTGACGCCATCGGGCTGGACAAAGTCGACCGGGCCATCTTGTCGGCGCTTTGTGAGCGTTTTGGCGGGGGACCGGTCGGGCTGTCCACCTTGGCCATCAGCGTGAGTGAACCGACCGAGACGGTCGAGGATGTCTACGAACCGTTCCTCATCCAACAGGGGCTGATAATGCGAACTCCTCGCGGTCGCGTCGCAACACCGGCCGCGTTCGCTCACCTCGGGCTGACACCTCCGCCCAGTGACCCGACGCCCCCGGTCGGCTTGTTCGACTGACCCTCGGCGGTAGCCTCCCGACCGTGAAGGCGGCTGAGTTCGACTACGACCTGCCGAAGACGGCGATTGCACAGGAGCCGGCCCAACCCCGCGATTCGTCGCGGCTGCTGGTTGTGGACGAACCGGTGCGCCACTTGATCACCAGAGACTTGTCCGAGCTCGTCCAGCCCGGCGATGTTCTCGTTGTCAACGAGACCCGCGTCCTGCCCGCTCGGCTGAACCTGTTCAAAGAGACCGGCGGCCGGGCCGAGGTGCTCGCTCTGGAACCGGCCGATGAGGGCTGGTGGAAGGCACTGGTGCGGCCAAGCCGACGCGTGCGGCCAGGAACTTTGCTCAGAGAGGCAGATGGCGGCGCCGTCTTGGAGGTTGGCGACGATCTCGGGTCGGGAGTGCGGCTGGTCAGAAGTGTGCTTGGCAACATGTTGGGGCTGCTCGATCACCTTGGTTCGGTACCTCTCCCGCCATACATCGAAACCGACTTGGACGACCCGCAGCGATACCAGACCGTGTTTGCCAACCAACCAGGCTCGGTCGCAGCTCCGACGGCTGGGTTACACATCACTGATGACGTGTTGGACGCCTGCCAGGCGAAAGGAGCCGAGCTCGCCAAGGTCGAACTGCGAGTCGGGCTCGGAACATTTCGGCCCATCGAAAGCGAGGACATCGAGGGCCACCACATGCACACCGAGCTCTATCAGATCCCGAAAGCGACGTGGGAAAGGTGTGGTGAAGCGCAGCGAGTCGTCGCCGTAGGAACGACCGTCGTGCGCGCGCTGGAGGCGGCGGCCTCCAGCGGCGATCTGAGCGGCGAAACTGACCTGTTCATTCAGCCGGGTTACGACTTCCGCGTCGTCGACGCGCTGATGACCAACTTTCACACTCCCCGGTCGACGCTCTTGGTGATGGTCGAGGCCTTCATGGGGCCACGCTGGCGCGAGGTCTATACAACGGCACTCGTCGAGGGATACCGGTTCTTGTCGTTCGGTGATGCGATGTTCGTGGAGCGGATGGCGAAATAGGCGCTAGCAGCGCCGATGGAGCGGGTGAATTTCGCGCGTATGGTCGACGCGATGGACATTCCTGGATTCGAGGTCCAAACATCCGATGGCGAAGCTCGCGCGGGCCGCTTGTGGACCACGCGCTACGAGGTGGAGACACCGGTGTTCATGCCGGTCGGAACCCGCGGTTCGGTCCGAACAGTTACTTCAGCCGATCTCGAAGACCTCGGCGCCGGGGTCATCCTTGGAAACACCTACCACTTGATGCTGCGCCCCGGCGAAGCGCTCATCGAGCGGTTCGGCGGGATCCACGGGTTTGCCGACTGGAACCGGCTAGTGCTGACAGATTCGGGTGGATATCAGATCTTCTCGCTGGAACCGAAGGTCGATGATGATGGCGCCACGTTCAAGAGCACCTATGACGGCTCGTCTCATCACCTCTCTCCCGAGCGCGCCGTGGACATCCAATTGGCTCTGGGTTCGGACATTCAGATGGTGCTCGATGTCTGTCCGCCTCTTCCCGCTCCTGATTCGGTACTTCGATCAGCGGTCGATCGGACCACGGCCTGGGCAACGAGAGCCCGGCCCTGCTTCCTCGAGCGACGTGACGGCCTTGATGGACAGAGGGCCCAGTTCGGGATCGTGCAGGGTGGCCTCGACCTCGACCTCCGCAGACGATCGGCCGGCGAGCTGCTGGAGATCGGTTTCGACGGTTATGCGATAGGGGGGCTGTCGGTCGGGGAGAGCCGAGACGAGATGATCGAGCCTTTGCGCGCAACCACTGCTGTACTGCCGCCAGACCGGCCCAGATATTTCATGGGATTGGGCGACCCCGTTGGTTTGGTCGACGCAGTTGCCGTGGGAGTGGACATGTTCGATTGTGTGTGGCCTACACGGATGGCTCGACACGGCACAGCGCTGACCAAGAGCGGGAGGCTGAACGTCAGCGCCGGCCGGTACTCCGACGACGACGCCCCTCTGGACCCGGACTTCCCCGAGAGCCCCGCGAACCGTTGGTCCAGGGGTTACCTACGTCACCTCCTTTCGGTCGGGGAGCCCGCCGCAGCCCGAATACTGACGCTCCACAACTTGGCTTGGGTTTTCGATTTGATGAGCGACATCCGGTCCGCCATCGAAGTGGGGCGTTTCGAGGTGTTGCGGCGCGAGATCCACGAGACCTGGGGCTGAGTTGAACGAACCGCTCGCCAGAGTGCGCAGCGATCGAGAGTGGCGACCAGGCACTCCAACCGGGGTTGCCATTGATTCCACTCGGGGTGCGGGTAGCATTTCTGCGCCGATCCGCGACCGGAAGTAGTGCCATGGGTGGATTGATTATCTTCCTGCCTCTTATCTTGATCATGTACTTCCTGATGATCCGTCCGCAGCAGCGGCGGGCTCGGGAACAACAACAACTGTTGACGAACCTCGACGTCGGTGACGA
>JBPCTU010000218.1:0-3891 GCA_051011515.1 Acidimicrobiales bacterium | reverse complement strand
GGCCATCTCGGCGTTGTCGCCGGAACGATTCTCGAGCTTGATGATGCGCAGGTAGCCGCCCTGGCGATCCTCGTAGCGGGGACCGATCTCGTCGAACAGCTTCGACGCCATCTCGCGGTCACCGAGGAACTTCACGACCTGGCGGTGGTTGTGCACGCCGCCCTTGCGGGCCTTCGTGATCATCTTCTCGGCCACCGGGCGCATGGCCTTGGCCTTCGCTTCGGTGGTGGTGATGCCCTCGGCCGCGATCAACGAGGCGACGAGGTTGGCCATCATCAGTTTCTGATGCTGGGAGCTACCGCCGAAGCGGCGACCCTTGCGTGGGGTTGCGGGCATGTCAGTCTCGGTTTCTCAGTCTCGATTGCGCAGGGTGAGGCCGCGCTCGTCGAGCTTGGCAATGACCTCGTCGAGGCTCTTCTGACCGAAGTTGGTGATGGCCAGGAGATCGTCTTCGCTCTTCAGCAACAGCTCGCCGACGGTGTTGACCTGGGCGCGCTTGAGGCAGTTGCGAGGACGCTCGGAGAGTTCGAGGTCTTCGATGGGGAGGTCCATGTCGGGACCACCGGTCGCGACCTGGACGGCTTCGCCGAGCTCGAGGCCCTGAGGCTCGTCGCTCATCTCCTCGACCAGCTGGACGAGGGCCCGGAGGGTGCCGCCGGCCGAAGCCAGTGCATCACGCGGGGTGATCGAACCGTCGGTCTCGATCTCGAGCTCGAGCCGGTCGAAGTCGGTCGACTGCTCGACACGGGTCGGAACGACCTCGAACGCCACGCGGCGAACCGGCGAGTAGATCGAGTCGACCGGGATCACACCGATGGTGGTGCTGGTGTTGTTCTTGTCGGCGGAGACGTAGCCACGGCCCTTCTGGACCGTGATGTCGACCGCGAGACGGCCCTTGCCGTTGATGTTGGCCAGCGGCAGCTCGCCGTTGAGCACCTCGACGTCGGGGTGGGGCTGGATGTCGCCGGCCGCGACCTCAGCCGGGCCACGAGAGTCGAGACGCAGGGTCACGGGCTCTTCACTGTGGACCGTCAGGACGAGGTCCTTCAGGTTGAGGATGATGTCGGTGACGTCTTCCGCGACACCGGTGATGGTGTCGAACTCGTGGAGGGCGTCGTCGAAACGAACCTGGGTGACGGCGGCGCCGGGAATCGACGACAGCAGGGTGCGGCGAATCGAGTTGCCGATGGTATGGCCGAAACCGGGCTCGAGAGGACCGACGGCGAACCGCTGAAGGTTGCCCTCCGCCTCATCGATGGCTTCGACGGTGGGACGCTGAATGACGAGCATCGTGGACCTCGGCTACTTCGAGTACAGCTCGACGATGAGCTGTTCGCGGACGGGAATATCAATCTGTTCGCGGATCGGGAGTTCCCGAACCGTGATCTGGAAGTCTTCACCGGTCTCGAGCCACGCCGGCGGCGTGCGATCGAGGACGTCGGAGTTCCACTGGATGACAGTGAACTCACGGGCCTTGGTGCGCAGCTCGATCACATCGCCCTTGCGGACGCGATAGCTCGGGATGGTGACCCGGCGGCCGTTCACGTTGACATGGCCGTGGTTGACGAACTGGCGCGACTGCGGGCGGGTTGCCCCCCAGCCGGAGCGGTACACCACGTTGTCGAGACGAAGCTCGAGGAAACGCAGCATGTTCTCGCCGGTGACGCCCTGACGGCGGCTGGCCTCAGCGAAGAGGTTGCGGAACTGACGCTCGGTCAGGCCGTAGGTGAAGCGAGCCTTCTGCTTCTCCTGCAGCTGCATGAGGTACTCCGACACCGAGCCGCGACGGCGCGAACGGCCGTGCTCGCCCGGCGGGTACGGGCGCTTGTCGAGAGCGACGGTCTCGCCCTTGGTGCCCCAGATGTTGGTGCCGAGGCGACGCGAGACGCGCGCCTTCGGTCCGGTGTAACGCGACATGTCAGACCCTCCGCCGCTTGACGAGGCGACAACCGTTGTGCGGGATCGGGGTGACGTCCTTGATGCCCGTCACTTCGATGCCGGCATTCTGAATCGAGCGGATCGCGGTCTCACGGCCGGAGCCGGGACCCTTCACCTGGACGTCGACCTTGCGGACGCCGTGTTCCATCGCTCGCCGGGCAGCCTGCTCGGCAGCCATCTGGGCCGCGAACGGCGTGGACTTGCGAGACCCCGTGAACCCGACGTTGCCCGCCGATGCCCAAGCGATGATGTCGCCCTGCTGATCGCTGATCGCGATGATCGTGTTGTTGAACGAACTCTTGATGTGCGCGATGCCGTGGGTGACGTTCTTGCGTTCGCGCTTACGCGGTCGACGACCGCCGGCGGCTGGAGTTGCCATTACTTCAAGACCTTCTTCTTGCCGGCGACGGTCTTCTTGGGACCTTTGCGGGTGCGGGCGTTGGTGTGGGTGCGCTGGCCACGGACCGGAAGCCCGCGACGATGGCGCAGCCCCTGGTAGCAGCCGATCTCCATCTTGCGCTTGATGTCCTGGGACACCTCGCGGCGCAGATCACCCTCGACCTGGAGGTCGGAATCGATGTAGCCGCGGATCTTCGCGACCTCGTCGTCGGTGAGGTCACGGACTCGGGTGGCGTTGTCGATGCCGGTGGCCTCACACACGTGGAGTGCGGTGGTGCGGCCGATGCCGTAGATGTAGGTGAGCGAGATCCCGATCTGCTTTTCGCGGGGGATGTCGACACCGCTGATGCGTGCCATTTCAGCCTTGCCTCTGCTTGTGACGCGGGTTCTCACAGATGACCATGACGCGGCCATGGCGACGGATCACCTTGCACTTGTCACAGATCTTCTTGACGCTGGGTCGAACTTTCATGGAGAGCTACTTGTACCTGTAGGTGATACGGCCTCGTTGGAGGTCGTAAGGGGTCAATTCCACCTGAACGCGATCGCCGGGGAGGATGCGGATGTAGTGCATGCGCATTTTGCCGCTGATGTGCGCAAGCACTTCTGGGCCGTTCTCCAACTCCACTCGAAACATGGCGTTGGGAAGCGACTCGGTGACCGTCCCTTCCAGGACAATCGCATCTTCTTTCGGCTTCGCGATGGTGGAACCTCCTGCAAACGTGGGGCTGGTTGCCCGCACGCGGAATGACCTGGCCGCCCCAGGACAGCTGACTACGCTACCGGGCGCGCCGGGACCGGCCAACCCGTCGAACCCATCACCGACCGGCTGTTTCGATCGCCTCGGTGATCCGGGCGAAGACGTCGTCCTCGCTGCCGACTCCGTCGACCGCGATGAGCAGATTTCGGGCCGAGAACCAGTCGAGCAGGGGTGCGGTCTGCTGCTCGTACAGCGCGAGCCGCTTTTCGATGGCCTCGGGTGTGTCGTCCTCGCGACCGCGGGCGACCATACGCTCCTTCACGACCTCGACGGACACGTCCAGGTTGATCGCGAGATCGAGGGCGACATGCTGGTCGGAGAAGATCCGCTCCAGGGCATCGGCCTGCTCCTCGGTGCGGGGGAACCCGTCGAGCAACACGCCGCGCTCCATGATGTCGTCGGCTGCGAGACGCTCTGCGACGATGCCGTTCATGATGTCGTCGCCGACCAGACCCCCACTCGACATCACTGCCTCGGCCTGTTGGCCCAGCTCGGTTCCGGCCGCGACCGCAGCCCGCACCATGTCGCCGGTGGAGACGTGGACACAACCGAACGTCGTTGCGATCCGCAGCGCCTGAGTTCCTTTTCCCGACCCTTGGCGCCCGAGGATCACGAGGCGCAGCCCGCTCACTTCAGGAATCCCTCGTAGTTACGCATCATGAGCTGGCTGTCGATCTGCTTCATCGTCTCGAGCGCGACACCCGACGCGATCAAGAGGGAGATCCCGCCGAACGCGAAGCCACCGGCTCCGCCGCCGTGTCCGGTGGCGCTGTTCGCACCCTCCAGGGTGAGGT
>JBPCTU010000217.1:0-3442 GCA_051011515.1 Acidimicrobiales bacterium | reverse complement strand
CCCATGGTCTCTGGAAGGCCCAGCGCAAGGTTCGCGTTCTGCACCGCCATCCCGGAGGCCCCCTTCATCAAGTTGTCGAGCGCTGCGATCGCTACGACCAGTCCGGTCCGGGGATCCACCCGGGCGGTCAGATGCACGGTATTCGAACCCAATGTGGCCTTGGGAGAGGGTGACCGATCCGAGACAACCATAAAAGGTTCGTCCGCATAGAACGCTGCCATCGCCTCGACGACCTGGTCGGTTGTTGCTTCCCTTGTCGGCTGGCCATAACAAGTTGCCAGAATGCCTCGGTTCATCGGAGCGAGGTGCGGGGTGAACAACACCGTTGCCGGCTTATCGGTCGCCTCGGTCAGGGCCTGTTCGATTTCGGGTGTGTGACGATGATTCAGCAGCCCGTACGCCACTACGTCCTCGTCAACTGTGCAGAAGGTCGTGTTCTCCTTCGGGGGCCGTCCAGCGCCACTGACGCCGGTGATCAGATCGACGACGATGCCTTCGCCGCCGATGAAGCCGGCGTCGAGGAGTGGGGCCAGGGCGAAGATGGCCGTTGCCGCGTTGCAGCCGGTTGCTGCTATCAGTTCGGCCCCCTCCAGCTTCGGCCGGAACAGCTCTGGGAGCCCGTAGACGAAGTCATCCAGTAACTCGGGACAACTGTGTGGGGCGCCGTACCACTCTGGATACAGCGCGCTGTCGTGCAATCTGAAGTCAGAACCCAGGTCGACGATATGGCCCACCCGTCCGATCAGCTCGGGGACAACACCCTGGCTGACCCCGTGTGGCAAACCACAGAAAACGAGATCCAGGCCGTCGACCGCTTCCGGCGTGTACGCACCAAAAGCGCGGCCGGGGTACGCCGCAGCCAGGCTGGGGTACAAGTCGGCGATTGGTGTACCGGCCTTGGAATCGCCGGTCGCCACCACGACCTCGAGTTCTTCGTGGGCCGCGCACAACCGCAGCAGCTCGGCACCCGTGTAACCGGATGCACCAACAATTCCGACCTTCATGGCACGACTATACGTCGTAACGCATACTTATGCAAATTCAACCCCGGAGGGTAGTTCCCGCCTGCTGAGTCGTGACGGTCGAGATGCAGGACTCTCGCAGCTCGGCGACCTCATCGTCGGTCAAGGTGTGGTCGTTTGCCTGAAACCGTAAGCGATAGGCCAGGCTACGGCTGCCTTCGGCCAGGCCCTGTCCGCGATAGACGTCAAATAGTTCGAGGTCGGTCAACAACTTGCCACCCCCCTTACGCAACGACGCGGCAATCGATGCCGCCGGGATCTCGATGGGGACCTCGAAAGCCAGGTCGATGTCCGAGGAGGGATACTTCGAAACCGGGCGGTATTTCCGATTGCCGATCGGGCCATCGAGAATGGCTCCCAGGTCGAGTTCGATCCAGGCCACCCTTCCCTCGACTCCATAGGCTTCGAGCACGAGCGGATCGACTTCACCGATCAGACCTCTCGCCTGCCCGGCGACCATGACTTCTGCGGAGCGAGTGGGATGCATACCAGCGGCGGCGGTTGCGCGCATCTGGAGGTTGGGCAGCGCCACTGCGTTGCCCAGGGTCATGAGGACCCGGCTTGCCTCCAGCGCGTCGTGTCCGGTTATCGCCACCGCCAGATGCTCGCGCTCGTCTGGGAGCAGCTCGCCGCCCTGCGGCGGGCGAAAGATGTGCCCGACCTCGAAAAGACGCAGCTCACCGACGCGATGGGACTGGTTGTACGCAATCGCTTTCAGTTGACCGGGCAGTAGCGACGTTCGCAACACCGACTCTTCGTGGATCAAGGGGTTGCTGAGCGTCACCGCATCTTCGTTGAGGCCTGCCTTGGCAAGGTCACCGGGCGCCAGGAAAGGCATCGGGAACGTCTCATCGCAACCGAGCCCCATCAAGATGTCACGAACCGTGCGCCGGTTCTGTTGGTACTCGGTCAGTGCTCCGGCGTCGTGACCTTTGGGAACGGTTCGAGCGATGTTCTCGAACCCGTGCAGACGAGCGACCTCTTCGGCGACGTCGGTCTCGGTGGTCGTATCCCATCGCCAGGTCGGAACCGAGACGGCCAGCTCGCCCGCCTCGCTGGACACCTCGAAGCCGATCGATACGAGGTGATCTGCCATTTCCTCCCCATGGAGGTTGGTGCCAAGGAGCCCGTTCACCTTCGCCGGGCGAACGTTGATAGGAGCATCATCGGGCAAGGTGCCACGTTCATCGATGGTGCCATCGGAGGCCGTTGCCCCGGCCTCGCCCATCAGTTGGACGAACCGATACATGGCGCGGTCCATGTTGATGCCCCAGTCGGCCCCTCGGCGATATCGAACCGATGCTTCCGACGGCAGGTTGAGGCGCTTGACGGTTCGAGAGATCGATGGCGGGTCCCACCACGCCATCTCGAGCAAGACATCCGTTGTCTGGTCGGAGATCTCGGTTGCCAAACCGCCCATGACGCCGGCCAGCCCGATCGGGACATCGGTTTTGTCGGCGATGACTCCGTCCTGGGGGATCAACGCCCGTTCGATGCCATCGAGCGTTACCAGCTGCTCCCCCTGATGGGCCCGGCGCACCCGCAGGTGACCTTCAGGGACCGTTGCAAGATCGTAAGTGTGGTTCGGTTGGCCGAGCTCCAACATCACGTAGTTCGAAATATCGACCACAGTGTTGATAGGACGCATACCGAGCGCGGTGATGCGATGACGAATCCATTGCGGAGATGTTCCGATATGGACGTTTCGAAGTACCCGGGCTAGGAACCGACCACAAAGATCGGGAGCAACGATGTCTACGGATGCCTCCGAGGCCAGCGCTCCATCGTCGACCAGCGGGTCGAATGCGAGCGGCACGAACTCCACGCCGAGTCCCGCTGCGAGATCCCGGGCAACTCCGGCAACCGACATTGCATCGGGCCGGTTGGCGTTGACCTCGAGGTCCCAGAGCACATCGCGCTCCATGCCAAGTGCTTCGGTTAGAACCATTCCCACGTGGTCGCCATCAAGGGTGTCGCCGAGAAGCATGATGCCCTCGTCGTCTTCGCCCAAGCCCATCTCGGCGGCCGAACAGCACATGCCGTTCGACAACTGACCTCGCATCTTGCGTTGCGCGATCTCCATGCCATTCGGCATGACCGTGCCGACGGTGGCGAAGGGGATGAGATCACCCACCGACATGTTGAACGCACCGCAGCAGACCTGTAGCGCCTCGCCGTCGCCAATGTCGACATCGACCAACTGGATCTTGTCGGCGTCCGGGTGAGCTCGGAGGTCCATCACTCGTGCCACGACGATCCCGTCCAGACCTTCGCCGGTTATGGTCATGTCCTCTACTGCCAGGCCCAATCCGCTCAGGGTCTCGCCGAGTTCGACGGGGTCACCCTCGATGTCGGGCGCGAACTCCTGTAGCCAGGACAACAAGACCTTCACAACACCATCCCCAGCCCCCCAGCTCCCC
>JBPCTU010000216.1:0-4657 GCA_051011515.1 Acidimicrobiales bacterium | reverse complement strand
CATCAGCGGGATCAACGATTGACCTCCCGCGATAACCGCGGCCTCTTCGCCATGGGTGGCCATGAGCTCGAGCGCTTCGGACAGATTGTCTGGTTCTGCGTAGTCGAAGGAGGCTGGCTTCATCTATCGCAACTGGCGCGGTCGGTTTCGTCGGCCGACGCGTCAGCCGGGCATCGGCGGTGTGGGGTCGCCGGGATCGGCCAACCCCAGAGTCACCATCCGCCGGTTGTAGGCGACCCGTCCTGCCTGTTCGAGATCAAACGTCTTGATTACCCGCTGGCGCACCCGACCCCGGCTGTCCTCGTCGACCGCGTACTTGTCGATGAGGTTGTTGGCGATGCGCATGTGGAAGTGCTCGTCGGGGATGATCCGATCGAGCGTCTTCACAACGTCGTCGGGGACCCGGGTCTTGATCTCCACGAACGCGTTGCATGCTCCTAGTTCTCCGGCCAGATTGTGCGAAGCGACTCGCTCGATGGTGTCTGCCCCCGACGGGTACCACGAGTCGATCCACTCTTCCCATTCTGGTTCGGGCTTCCAGTTGTCGATCGATGTGACACCACGCCGTTCGAGGGCGCGCATGCAGTACTCGTAGTGGAGCCCCTCGTCCTCGACCTGTTGGGCCAACAAGACGAACGCATCACGTTCGGGGGTATCGGCCAGCCACCGGCCTATGAATTGAGCCGCGCGCATCTCGTAGTAGGCCTGGAATGAAAGCCATTCGACCAGTTCGTGCTCGGTCATGGGCCGGTTGAAGAAACTTCCACCCTCCTCGGCTGGGAGAGCGTCGCGCATGGTTTCGAGCTCATCCACCAGGGTGTCGTAGTACGACTCGACCTCCGCCATCGTTCAATCATGGCCCAAGCCCGGCTCGTTGTCAGCGTGGCGGTTCTCTCATGTGCCTTTGCCGAGGCCGGTTGCCGGACTCGGCGTGTGGCCTTGGAGGTCTGCGCGGCGGGCGAACAGTTCTTCGGCCGCACGTTGCGCGGACTCGGCTACCGGCCCCACATCGACCGAGATGACCTCGCCGTTCTCGACCAGGTGTTGCCCTTTGACCCAGACGTTGCTGACGTCTCTACCGTTCGCCGTGAATACCAGGTGCGCGGGCACGTTGAAGTCGGAACCGTGTAATACGGGGACGAAGTGCAGGCTGTTCAGATCGACCATGACGAGGTCTGCGTCCTTGCCTTCCTCCAGTGTCCCGGTGACATCGTCGAGGCCAAGGGCTTCAGCACCGGACTTGGTGGCCATCTGGAGGATGTCCCACGGATCGCCCACCGTTGGGTCGAGCGTGCTCACCTTGTGCAACAACGACGCGAACTTCATCTCCTCCAACATGTCGAGGTTGTTGTTCTCCTTCTCGCCGTCTGTTCCCAGCGCGACCGTCAGCCCTTGATCCCTGTAGACGCCGACACGAGCGGCCCCCGATGACAGCTTCATGTTCGAGCACGGGCAATGAGTTACTGCTGTTCCTGTCTGCACCAGGAGCTGAACCTCGCGGTCGTCGAGCCAGACACCGTGGGCGATGACCGTGTCTTCACCGAGGATGCCGCGGTTGTAGAACTCCTCGATCGGCCGTGTGCCGAACTGCCTGAGGCACTCTTGGACCTCCCAGATGGACTCTGACGAATGCGTGTGGATCCCAGTGCCGAACTCTTCAGCGAGGGCCGCGGCATCCCGGAACATCTGTGATGAGCAGTAGAAGATGTGCTCCAGGCCTACCCAGGACCTGACTCTGCCATCGGCGGCGGTTAAGTGGCTCTCCAGAAGCCGCCTGTTGGAGTCCAGTGACTCGAAGTAGTCGTATTTGTCGGCGGTGTAGGGGGCGAGAGTCGCGCGGATTCCTACCTCTTCCGCGGCCTCGGCCGAGCCCTCCATGAACCGCCACATGTCGAGGACCGACGTTGTTCCTCCGCGCAGACCTTCGGTGTACGCCATGTACGAGGCGGCCTTCGCGATCTCGGGTGTGAGAGCTCGGTGCGCGGGATCAACGTGGTTCTCGAGCCATTCCCACAAGGCCATCGACTCTGCGGTACCCCTGAGCAGGCCCGAGTGCAGGTGACAGTTGTGGAATCCGGGGAGGACGACCTGACCGGTCGCATCGACCACCGTGGCCTTGTCGGCAACGGGGTGCGCCGAGACTGTCTCGACGGATCCCACGGCAGCGATTCTGTTGTTGACGACCAGCACCGATCCAGGGTCGTGGTGAATTTTCTGGCCCTCCATCGGGAGGACGATGCCGCCGCTGATGAGGAACGTGGAGTCTGTGGCCATGGCACCTCCGGTGGCCAGTGGGGCTGCCAGCGAACCTATCGGACTCGGGGCATAGGCTCTGGGGCCGGTCCAGCCGGGCTGATGAGGAAGTCGAGACGAGGAGCCGAAACCGTGAGTGTTGCCGATGCGCTGGTGGAGATCTCCAGATCCGATGTCGGCCGAGCTTTGGCAGGGTCCGAGGCTGCCGCCTCCGGTGGCAGCGAGGTAGCTCGTGCACTGGTCGAGTTTCTGGCGCGTTCCCAGGATTCTGGTGTTTACGGGGAGCCGACGGCCTTCGAGGCCTTCATCGACGGCGGCGGGAACCGGCGGCTTTATGAGCGGGTCATCGAGGATGTCGGCGAGGTTCACCGCGTGCTGAGGCCGACGTCGGTACTGGAGGTGGGGTGCGGCGATGGCCGAGTCGTGGCGGGGGTCGTCGATCCTGGCTTGAAACGGTTGGACCTCGTAGAGCCCTCAGAGGTTCTACTCGCGGAGGCGATGGCCGCGTTCGAGGGTTCCGACACCATCGTTTCCCCAAGGTGCGAAACGATCGGCGAGTTCCTCGACAGGGGGCCGGACGACCGTCGCTGGGACCTCGTTCAGGCCACATTCTCGCTTCACTCCCTGGCCTTCTCCGAAAGGAGCGAGGTACTGCGGACGCTCGCGACGAGGAGCAACCGAATCGTCATTGTGGAGTTCGATGTCCCCGACTTCGACGACAGGTCGGCCGCTCATGCCGCCTACGTGGCTGAGCGCTACGAGGAAGGGGTGGCCGAATACGCTCACGCCCCTGAGGCCGTCTCGGGTTTCCTGATGCCGGTGATGGTCGGCCAGTTCGATCCCGAGCGGCCCCGGTTGACCTATGAACAATCGGCTGATGTATGGAGCAGTCAGCTCTCCGACGCCGGCTGGCATGTGGTCGATCTGGCGCCGGTGCACGACTATTGGTGGGCGGCAGCTTTCATGTTGACAGCGAATAGCGCCTGAGGTCGTTTCCGGCCTCGCAATCGGTGGCTCGCCCAGTCCGTCGCCCAGTCCGTCGCCCAGTCCGTGGCAGCGTTGTCGGATTTAGCTATTGTGTGCCCGCGGAGTACCCTTCCGCGTGGCGGGTGGGGCCCGCATGTGTCTAGAAAGGACGCTATTCATGGTATTTGCTGCCGAGTTTGGAACCGGTCAGGTTCTCTGGTCGATCCTCTGGTTCTTCCTCTTCTTTTTGTGGATCTGGCTGGTCATATCGATCTTCGCCGACATCATCCGCAGCGACGATCTTTCCGGCCTGGCCAAGGCGTTGTGGTCGATCGCGATCATCTTCTTGCCGTTCCTGGGGATCTTCCTCTATCTCATCGTGAGAGGGAACAGCATGGGCCAGCGACAAGTGGAAACGGCCCAGGCCCAACAAGACGCCACAAACGCGTACATTCGCGACGTCGCCGGCAGCGGTGGCTCGTCGGCCGATGAGCTGGCCAAGCTTTCGGAACTGCACAAGAACGGCACGCTCAGCGATGACGAGTACGCCGCCGCCAAGGCCAAAGCCCTGGGCTGAGGTCCGACGGAACCACACGTCACTTCAAGTCACGAATGAACGAGGCCGCCGAAGGCGGCCTCGTTCGGTTTTTGGAAAGAGCGCGTGCAGTGCCGCCGGCCGGCGCCCTCTGCTATAACCACACCATGCTTGGACCGATACAACTCATCGTCGTTCACTTCGAGACCCTCGATCGACTCAAAGGCGAGGTTCTCGACGAACTGGAAGCACTAGCGCCTGTCGGCTCGATTCGGGTGCTCGATGCGCTTTTTGTCGGCAAGGAGGATTCGGGCGACCTAGTAGCGCTCGAGATGGACGACTTCGGTACCGAGGAGGGTGACGAGATTCTTGGCGTGCTCATCGGCGAGTTGCTCGGCTTCTCATTCGAGGGAGAGGATCCCGCGGCGCCACCGTCGGAGATCGTCGAGGCTTCATCCATCGGCGTGTCGGTTTCCGACATCCGACGGATCGGTCGCGATCTCGCACCGGGAACCGGAGCGGCGATGTTCCTCGTCGAACACCAGTGGGCCGCCGGCTTGCGTGAGGCCGTCGTCAACGCCGGCGGTTCCCTCCTCCTCCAAGGATTCCTCACCCTCGAGGGTTTGGCCCTGGTAGGTGCCGAACTCGTGGCGACCGCCGAAGCGATCGAGGCCATCGAAACCGCCGACGCCCTGACCGCGGCGGCAAACGTTGCGTCACTGGAGGCTCTGGCAGCCATTGAGGTTGCGGTCGAGGTCGAAGCAGCGGTAATTGCCCGGACCGTCATGGGTCTTGTCGAGGCGGGTTTCATCGATCCCTCAGATGCTGAGGAAGCAGCGGCCGCGCTGGTCAGCCCGGAGCTCATGGAACAAGCCATCACCACAGGAGGGGGCAGCTGATGCC
>JBPCTU010000215.1:0-7071 GCA_051011515.1 Acidimicrobiales bacterium | reverse complement strand
GCGTACGGCGAAGTACCGGCTCTGAGGATGTGCGAAGTAGAGCCCGCTCACCGATGCCGCCGGCGCCATTGCGTATGACTCGGTCAGCTCGACCCCGATCCTCTCGGTCGCTTCGAGAAGAGAGAAGATCGTCCGTTTCTCGGTGTGGTCCGGGCACGCCGGGTATCCAGGAGCCGGCCGGATGCCCTGGTACCTCTCGCCGATTAGTTCCTGATTGGAGAAGGTCTGGTTCTGGTATCCCCACAGGTCGCTCCGGACCAGGTGGTGGACGTGTTCAGCGAGGGCTTCGGCCAACCGGTCTGCGAGAGCCTTGATCATGATCTGTGAGTAATCGTCGTGCTCGGCTTCGTACTGTGCGGCGAGTTCGGCGACGTTGGCTCCCGTCGAGACCACGAATGCTCCGATGTGGTCTTTGACACCGCTATCTGCCGGCGCGATGAAGTCTGCCAGCGCGTAGTTCGGCCGGTCGTCCGCGTGAGCTACTTGTTGTCGCAGTGTGTGCAGAGTCGCCAGCTTCTGGGACCGCGTTCGATCTGGGAACACCTCGATGTCGTCCCCCGTCGAATTCGCCGGCCAGAAACCAACAACCGCTCGCGGCTCCAGCCAACCCTCTGACACGAGCTTGTCGAGCATCGTGTTGGCATCTTCGAACACCGATCTGGCGGATTCGCCCACGGTGGCATCGTTGAGGATCTTCGGGTAGGTGCCGACCAGATCCCAGGTTCGAAAGAACGGGGTCCAGTCGATGTAGTCGCACAAGGTGTGCAACTGAATGTCCAGCTCGCGGGGACCGGTGAACTTCGGTTCGGCCGCTTCGTGACTTGCCCAGTCGACTCGTAGACGATTGCTTCGCGCGGCTTCGACGTCCACGAGTGCCTTCGGCTTGGCGGCCTCGGATCTTTCGACTCGAACCGATTCGTACTCGTCGGCGACCGAGCCAACGTATTGCTCTGACGCATGTCCGAGCAGCTGTGACACCACCCCAACTGCGCGTGAGGCATCGGGGACATGCACGACAGAGTGCTGATACGCGGGGTCGATTTTGACCGCCGTATGTACCTTGCTGGTCGTCGCTCCGCCGATCAACAACGGTGTGGTGAATCCCTCGTCCTGCATGGTGGTTGCTACGTGGACCATCTCGTCCAGCGATGGCGTGATCAGTCCAGAAACCCCAACGATGTCGGCGTTGGTTCTGGTGGCCGCGTCGATTATCTCGTGTGCTGGGACCATGACGCCGAGGTCGATGATCTCGTAGTTGTTGCAGCCGAGAACGACCCCCACGATGTTCTTGCCGATGTCGTGGACATCGCCTTTGGCGGTGGCCAGCACAACCGTTCCGGCGGTTTCGGCTGATCGTCCTTCCGATGCGACGAAGGGCTCGAGGTGGGCGACCGCTTTCTTCATCACCCGAGCGCTCTTGACCACTTGAGGAAGGAACATCTTGCCGGCGCCGAATAGATCGCCGACAACATTCATCCCGTCCATCAGCGGGCCTTCGATGACGTCAAGGGCGCGGTCGGAGCCGACGCGAGCTTCTTCGGCATCGGCGACGATGTGTTCGTCGAGCCCGTGGACCAAGGCGTGAATGAGCCGGCCCTCTACGGCGGCATCCCGCCACGCTTCGTCAGCCTGCACCGCTGTCGTTCGATCTTGTGCCTCGCTGGCAACCTCGATCAGGCGTTCGGTGGCGTCGTCGCGGCGGTTGAAGATCACATCCTCGATCCGCTCGCGGATGTCAGGCTCGATGTCCTCGTACACCGGAAGCCGACCGGCGTTGACGATCGCCATGCCAAGGCCCGCCCGGACGGCGTGGTAGAGGAACACCGTGTGCATGGCCTCACGGAGTGGGTTGTTGCCGCGAAACGCGAAGGACAGGTTGCTGATACCGCCGGATACGTGCGTCCCCGGGAGTTTCGTCGACAGCTCGCGTGTCGCTTCGAGGAAGGCTTTGCCGTATTCGGCGTGTTCGGCGATCCCGGTGGCCACTGCAAATACGTTGGGGTCGAAGATGATGTCGTCGGGTTCGAAACCGACCTCGTTTGTGAGGAGCTCGTATGCACGCTCGCAAACGGCAACTTTGTGCTCGACGGTTTCGGCTTGGCCGGTCTCGTCGAAGGCCATCACCACGACTGCGGCGCCGTGACGTTTGGCCGCGCGGGCCTGGGCCAGAAAGGGCTCCTCGCCCTCCTTGAGGCTCAGTGAGTTGACGATTGCTTTGCCCTGGACGCACTCGAGACCCGCCTCGATGACATCCCACTTGGAGCTGTCGATCATCACCGGAACCCGGCTGATGTCAGGCTCGCCGGCGATGAGCCGGAGGAAGTGGACCATGGCCTGCTCGGAGTCGAGCATCGCCTCGTCCATGTTGATGTCGATCACCTGAGCGCCGTTGTCGACCTGGTCACGGGCGACCGTGAGCGCAGTATCGAACTCCTCTTCGAGGATGAGTTTGGAGAACCTCGCAGACCCGGTCACGTTGGTCCGCTCACCGATGTTGACCAACAGGCTCTGGTCGTCCACGAGCATTGGCTCCAAACCGGCCAGTCTCATGCCGCGCGGGCGGACGGCCGGAACTCGGGGCGCCAGTCGACCAGCTGTCGACGCGATCGCCGCGATGTGGTCAGGGGTCGTGCCGCAACATCCGCCAACCAGGTTCAGCGCCCCGCCTCGAGCCAGCTCATCTATGACTGTTGCCATCTCGTCTGGGGTCTCGTCGTACTCACCCAGCTCGTTCGGTAGACCGGCATTCGGATGGCAGCTGACGGCGACGTCGGCGACGCGAGCCAGGTCGGTGACATGTCCCTTGAGGTCGGATATGCCAAGCGCACAGTTCAGCCCGACTGCGATTGGGTCGGCATGGCGAACGGAGTTCCAGAAAGCCTCGGCAGTTTGTCCCGACAACGTGCGGCCGCTGCGGTCGGTGATGGTGCCCGACAGCATCACCGGCAGTTCGGCATCGTTTTGTGCCCGGTGTTTGATCAATGCCGAGATCGCGGCTTTGGCGTTAAGCGTGTCAAAGATGGTCTCGATCAATATGACGTCGGCCCCACCGGCGACAAGCCCTTCGATGGCTTCGCCGTAGACCGCCTCGAGTTGGGCGAACGAGACGTCTCGGTGAGCAGGGTCGGCTACGTCGGGGGAGATGCTGGCCGTGCGTGAAGTCGGACCGACCACTCCCAACACCCACACCGGTTTCGATGGGTTGGCCGCGCTCGCCTGGTCCGCCACCTCACGCGCTAGGCGGGCCCCCGCAACGTTGATGTCGTGTACGAGGTGTGCTGTTCCGTAGTCGGCCTGAGAGATCGCGTTGGCGTTGAAGGTGTTGGTCGACAACAGGTCGGCGCCTGCGTTGACGAAGCTCTGATGGATGTCGCGAATCAGACTGGGCTTGGTGAGGCACAACAGGTCGTTGTTGCCACCCAGCTCGCTGGGATGATCAGCGAGGACGTCGCCTCTGAAATCGGCCTCTGCGAGGCGGTGTTGTTGAATGCTGGTCCCCATGGCGCCGTCGATCACGAGGATGCGGTCGCGAAGGGCGCCGGTGAGCGCCGCGGTTCGCTCGGTTGAGCTTGACGTCACGAGACCAGGGCTCCTGCGGTCTGGTGTGCCGCCAGATCGGCGCGCATGCCCAAGGTGCGACAGACGGCGACGGTTAGGTCAGCTTGGTTGAGCGTGTAGAAGTGAAACGAGGTCACCCCTCGTTCGACCAGGTACCGACACATCTCGGTGGCGATGGTTGCGGAGACCATCCGCTGCACGTCGGGTGTGTCCTCCAGCCCGGCGAAGAGCTCCGGCATCCAGTCGGGGATACGGGCGCCACATCGGTCGGCGAAGTCGACGGCCTTGGCGAAGTTCGAGATCGGCATGATGCCAGGCACGATGGGCACGTTGATGCCGACCCCGCGAGCCGACTCGAGGAACCTCAGAAAGTCGTCGGGGTCGAAGAAGAACTGGGTGATCGCTCGGTCGGCGCCCGAGTCGATTTTCCGCTTCAGCGCTTCCAGATCGGCCTGTTTCGACTGGGCTCGTGGGTGGGTTTCGGGATATGCGGCCACCGAGATCTCGAATGCATGTCCGTCGGTGCGGTTGCGGATTGCCGAGACCAGCGAAGCCGCATCTGGTAGGTCCCCACCTCTGGGGCCATCGTCGGGCGGGTCGCCCCGCAAAGCAACGATGTGACTTACTCCCGATTCCAGGTATTGGTCGACGACGTGCTGGATCTGGGAGCGGCTGCTACCAACACAGGTGAGGTGGGCTGCAACGTTCAGCCCCGTCTCCTGTTGCAGGGATGCCACGGTGCGAGCGGTTCGATCCCGCGACGTGCCTCCGGCTCCGTAGGTAACACTCACGAACGCGGGGTCGAACTCACTCAGCGTGTCGACCGTTCGGTTGAGTCGCGCTGCTGCCTCCGGTGAAGCGGGCGGGAAGAACTCGAAGGAGACATCGAGGTCTCCTCGTAGCGGAGTCGTGGGCCACGGCCTGCGGGCCAACCTTTCGCCGACCTCGTGCCGCAGCGTGTCGGATAGCTCGTTCATGACACGGCCTCGAACGATCTGACATCGGGCGCATCGGAGCGCTGGGTAGCGTTCCAAAGCGAGACGGTCAGCCCTTGACGTTCGCCGGCAGCCTCGTGGTGGAGATGTGCGACCGTCACATCGACCAGTCCTGCCGCCTCGCACCAAGATGCGACTTCGTTGTCCGCAAATCCCAACCGGTGGTGGGCGTAGTCGGTTCGCAACAGTTCCAGACTGTGGGGCGCGAAGTCGACTACGACAAGTCGGCCGCCGGCGCGGAGTGTTCTGGCCGTTTGATGAATTGCTTGTGCTGGGTCGTCCAAGAAATGGAGCACGTGATGGAGCACTGCGACATCCATCGTTCCGGTAGTGACCTCTAGGTCGTAGACGTTGCCCTGCCGCACCTTGCAGTGGGAGTGACCCAGCTCGTCCAACCGGCTCCTGGCTACCCCCAACATTTCCCGGTTCAGGTCGATGCCCAGTCCGTTCGAGATCTGGTCGGCGAAGACCTCTAGTACTCGCCCAGTTCCGGTGCCGACGTCGAGCAGATTTGCCACGCTCGTGCCATCGACCGACTCGAGCATGGCGACCTCGACCTCGAGGTCCGACACATGGAGATCGCGGACTTCGTCCCAACTCGACGCGATGGTGGAGAAATACGCGGAGGCGGCCTCAGACCTCTCGGCTCGAACGAACATCAGACGTTCGCGGTCGCGGACGAGCGCTGGATCTTGTTCATCGACCAGGCTCAGGACACCATCAACGTATTGTCGTGCGGGACCGTCGCTGACTGGCCGGTAGAAGGCGCTGGTGCCTTCGCGAGTACGGACGAGCAGCCCGGCGTCACACAAGAGCTTCAGGTGTCGGCTTACACGGGGTTGGCTCTGCTCGAGCACTCGGCACAACTCACTCACCGTCAGCTCCACCCGATCGAGCACCACCAGGATTCGGAGCCTGGTGGGCTCGGCGGCCGCTCTCATCTGGTCCAGTAGATCTTTCATGTGCCGCTTTCCTCGACTGGGGCCACGAACCTCTCGTTGGTCCACAGTCGGCGGGCCACGAGGTTTCTCAATCCAAACTGCATCATGCACTTGATATATCTAGATATCTTTATATCTGCAGCTTGACGCCAGTTTGGTGGACCAAGTCCGTCGGGTCAAGGCTTGATCTCTATGGAGGAGTTCAGCGGGGTCAGACAGCACACTCCGAGTCGCCAGTGGCAACCTCGTACGGACCGGCTTCGTCGAAATCCTGGAAATAGGACTCGTCGGCGTCATGGGCCGGGAACACGTCCAGGTCACGCAAGTCGTCCGCGATGGACCGAACGCCACCCGACCTCTCTAGCCAGTCACGGAAAGACTCTGCCGGCTCACGTTCACCAACGAACCGTCGGACGACTCGAGCAGTCGCCTCTGGTGCGGTCTTGGCGGGCAGCCTCAGCGCCTTGGTACCGAAGTGGATCTGCTCGTTTCCGACGAAGCCACCCAGCATCATCTGGTAGCCAGGAGCGGACCGGCCCTGCACCCGTCGTTCGGTGCCGAAGAACCCAATGTCTGCAGCATGATGTTGGCCACATGAGTTGGGGCAACCGGAGATGTTGACTCGCAGACCACCGACACCGTCAAGACCCTCTTCCTCCAGCCGCTCGGTGATGGCCCGGGCCAGACCCCGGGATTGGGTCACGGCGAGATTGCATGTGTCGGCGCCGGGACAGGCGACGACGTCGCGGACCGTCTCAGCACCAGGCGAAGCCATGGAGATCGCCTCGAGCCCTCGGTGAAGATTCGGTAGGTCGGCGTCGGCGAGACCTCGGAACACGAGGTTCTGACGGTTGGTCAGGCGGACATCAGCGGCCAGATCGCGTTGTAGTGACGCCAGAGCTCGAAACTGGTCGCCGGTGATGTCGCCGAGGTCGGCGCTCGCGTACGCCGAGAGCGTGCCATTTGCCGCACCTCGAACGACGTTGGCTTGCAGCCAGCGATCGTAGGGGGCACCTGGGCCAAGGCTGACAGGCGTACCTTGACCGATCTGGGTAGGCGCAATGTCTCCGGCGGTCCCGGCCGGCTCATCGCCGTTGACCAGCACTTCGGGAGGAAGCCCGCCCGGCCAGTTGGACGAAGCGACCAGGAAGCGGCGGATTGCGAATACGCGTCTCTGGATCTCTTCCAGGCCCAGTGTCTCGACCAGCCACTTCATCCGAGCACGGAGCTTGTTGTCGCGGTTTCCCGCTTGGTCGAAAACCCGCAGCAGTGCCTCGATCGTGGGCAGGAGGTCTTCCCGGGCGGTGAATTCTTCGAGCGCCAGTGCGGGGTGAGGGTTGGCGCCGAGCCCGCCGGCGATGTAGACCCGAAACCCGGGCTCTACGCCCCCGTCGGCGAGCGTTCGAGTTGTCGCCACGACACCAACGTCGTTGAACATTGCCTGCCCACAGTCGGTCGCGCAGCCCGAGAAGTTGATCTTGAACTTGCGCGGCAGGCGCTGGCCCAACGGGTTGCGCACGAAGTGCCTGTAGGTCGCTTCGGCCCAAGGGCTGATGTCGAGCTGTTCGAACGGGCAG
>JBPCTU010000214.1:0-7121 GCA_051011515.1 Acidimicrobiales bacterium | reverse complement strand
CCAGCTCGCCGGACTGCGTGAGCAGGGGCTCATCGAATCTGGGCACCAGGGAATCCTAAGCCCGCATAGGCTCACCACGATGACAGAAGCAGACGTCATGGTTGTTGGTGGCGGTCACAATGGCCTCATCTGCGCGGCCTACCTGGCGCGGGCCGGGATCGACACGCTGTTGGTAGAGGCGCGCGCCGACGTGGGTGGGTGCGCGTCCACCGTGGCGGACCTCGGAGCTCGATTCAACATCTGCCACTGTGACCATACGATGATTCGTTCGATGCCCGTCATCGACGAGTTGGAGCTCAGCTCCTTCGGCTTGGAGTACCTCGAACCAGCCGTGAGTGCGGTTCACCTGTTCCATGGGGACGACGCCGCTTGGCTGTTGTTCCATGACATCGAGCCCACGCTCGAAAGCGTTGCTGCGGCCTATCCGAGCCAGGTCGACGGATATCGCCGCTACCTCGCTGACGCGTTGCCGGTTGCCGACTTGGCGATGGAGATCGCCCGCCACCGTCCGACTGCGCCAGAGTTGCTTCGGACGACCGTACGCCGCCGGGCACGAGGCGTCTCGACCTTGCTCGAATGGAGCCGCCGGTCTGCCACTGAGGTTCTCAGCAGGTACTTCGACGATTGGCATCTGATGATGCCCGCCGTGATCGGACCCACAGTCTGGGGAGTCTCCCCGGATACACCAGGTACGGGGCTCGCGGCGATGGCTTACGCCGCCAAACACGTCACCCATACTGGTCGTCCGCGGGGCGGCTCCGGGGCACTGACCAACGCCGTCAGGGCTTCCTTCGAAGCATCCGGCGGACGGGTCCTCTGCGGAGCTCGAGTCGACCGGCTGCTGTTGTCCGGTGACGCGGTTGCGGGGGTGGCCCTCGACGATGGCACCGAGCTGAGGTCGCGAGTGGTGGTGGCCGCGTGCGACCCCCATCGCGTTCTTGTCGATTGGCTGGGCGAACCACCGCCTGCTGCGCGGAAGCTGGCAGCGAAGTGGCGCAACAAACCGACTCAAGACGGCTATGAGTCCAAGATCGACGGGGTTCTGACCACTGTCCCTCGGTTGAGGGCGGCAGGACCGCTACTCGACCACCACCCCGGCTTGGACTTGCTTGGGCCATCCGGCATGGTCTCACCTTCGCCGGAACAGCTTGCCGCCGCACATGCACTCAGGGCAGAAGGCCGAGTTGCGCCGTATCCGACCATGTTGTTGAACATCCCATCCCTGCTGGATCCGACCATGGAACCGGGTCCCGGGCGCCACGTGTTGAGCATTGAAGTCCTGTTCACTCCGTATGCGCTCGAAGGCGGTTGGGCTGACTCGACTGAACCGGCTCGGTGGCTCGACCTGTGGGCCGACCTCATGGAGCCTGGGGCGCTCGACGGCATCGAAGCCTGGCGAGCAATGACCCCCGACCGCTACGAGAGGGAGTTCGGAATGCACCGCGGTCACACGCCCGCGTACTCGGCGACGCCGCTGGCCACGTTGTTCGGGCGACAGCGCGAGCTCAGTCGTTATCGAACACCGATCCAAGGGCTGTACCTGTCGGGAGCCGGGACCTTCCCGGGTGCCGGGATCTTCGGAGCTTCTGGGAGGAACGCGGCTGAACAGGTGGAACGTGACCTCAGACCTTCGGGGCCTGTGAGGCGGCTGAAGCGTCGTCAGGTGTCCTCGTCGTGAGCGCCGACGAGCCGGTCCCGATCAGCTGCGCCTTGATGCCCGATGCTCCTGTCGCAGCGATGGCCGAGCTGGCACAGCTGGCCGAGGGGCTGGGATACACGCGATGTTGGGTTTACGACGAAGGCCTCGTCGCCAGAGACGTGTATGTGACACTCACCGCGATTGCGCTGGTCACCTCGCGTATTCCGCTGGGGCCGGGAATCACCAACCCTTATGTGAGGCACCCCGGAGCGACAGCTGCAGCGATTGCGTCGCTGGACGAGCTGTCGGGTGGGCGGGCTTTCGTCGGAATTGGTGCCGGAGGGGGGCTGACGCTCGACCCGATGCGGATCTCCCGGCAGCGACCGTTGACGGCGGTTCGCGACATGGTGGAGGCATTGAGGCTTCTTTTCTCCGGCGCCGAGGTCGACCAGGAGAGCCATGTGGCTGCATTTCGGAACGCCCGACTGACCTATGGGCGGCCCGATATCGAAATCATCCTGGCGGGCCGGGGCCCGAAGATGACGGCGATGGGCGGTGAGATCGCCGACGGCTTCAACCTGAGCTACATCCACAAGGGTCTTCTGGGTGAGCATGTCACTTCGCTGCGTCGGGCTGCGGCTGGCCGCCCTTTCCGGGTCACCTACTCGACCCTCATCGCCGCCACAGACGCCGATCTTCGGCAGGCACGCTCCCAGCTCACTTTCCGGCTCGTCGATTCCCCGCCCGTGGTGAAGGAGATGATTGGTATGACCCCTGAAGACGTCGAGCGAATAAGAGCAGCCTTGAACGAGGGCGGACCAGCCATGGCCGCAGAACACGTCAAGGAGGAGTGGGTGGAACACTTCATCATTGCGGGCTCTGCAGCCGAGTGCCGTCGCGAGCTGGTCGAATTGATGACTACCAACGGGATCGACGAGTTCCAGTTGCCGGTCCTCGAAGCTTCGGGCGGAGCCGAGATGATCGAGAGAGCCGCTTCGATGCTGGGCCCCCAGAGTTGAGAGACGCTTGCAGCGCTCAGCTCAGAGGTACTCGTTGAGGTCGACGGTCGGATAGGACACCCGCTCGCCGTAGTCGCGTCGTTCGCGTTTGTATGTGGCGTCGATCCCAACCTTTGTGCTGATCCCTCGTTGGTCTGCGGTGGGGTCCATCTCGTGGCCCTGAGCTCCCGGGACCGAGAAGACATCGAGTTCCCAATGGACTCTGTTGGTGAGGGCCCACTGGATCTCCGACGCGTCGTGCATGTCGATGTCGCGGTCGACGACGATCACGTTTCGGATATTTATGTGTGCGGACATCGCCGCCATCGCGAGATTCTTGGGGGCGCCCGGATTGTCACGATCTATCTGGACTATCGCGAGGAAACCATTGCCATAAGGGGGAATGTGCACGTCGGCCGTCGAGTCGAGGTGGCGGACGAAGCGGCGCAACAGAGGTTCTCGCGGAAGCACGTTGCCGATGTAGATGTGCTCGTACCAGCCTGGGATGATCGTCTGGTAGATGGGATCATCTCTCCACGAAACGCACGTGACCTCGAAGGTGGGGCTGTTCCACGCCTCACCGTGATAGCCGTGGAACTCGGCAAGGGGGCCCTCGAGCTCACGCACTGCTGGATGGAGGAGCCCTTCGACGACGATCTCCGCTGCGGCGGGGATGTCCACATCGACAGTACTTCCGGGACACACCTCGATGCCTCGACCGCGGATGGCGCCGGCGATGAACAGCTCATCCACCGGTGTTTTGACGCCTGCAGCGATCATGATCGCGGGATCGAGGCCGATCGCAAGGGCTATCGGGAACGGTGCGTCGGGCTCTTCCCGGGACTTCCAGAACGTCCCTACGTCGCGCCACTCATTGACGTTGAACCCGAACCGGTCTCGCCCCAGACGCAGCATGCGGTTGTAACCAAGGTTGCCTCGCCCCGAGATCGGGTCCTTGGCCACGGTGACCGCGCCCGTGATGAACGCGCCGCCATCGCCTCGACTGTGAACCGGGATTGGAAGTGCGGCGGTGTCGATGTCGGCGCCTGTGACCTGGTTGTCTTGCCAGGGTGCCGCGTCGACCCGTACGGGCGCGATCCCGTTTGTGGGATCCAGAACCCTCTCCATCACATCTATTACCTGGTGCGGTTCACAACCGAGAGCTACAGCCGCGCGGCGGTGAGAAGTCACGCTCCCACAAAAGATCGGCCACTGGCTGCCGGCCGGGTTCTCGAAGTAGCCGGCACCGGTGTCGGTTCGAGCCAGCGACGCGGCTACATCGGCCAACTCGTGGTGGATGTCCACCTTCCGGTGCACCCTTGCAAGCTGGCCGACGTTGTCGAGGACGGCGACATAACTTCGGAGGTCGTGGATTCCGCTCATGAAGGCCGGCCTGTGGGGTAGGGGACTGGAACAGGGTCTAGTCGGTTCAGTGCGCGTGAGCCCGGTCCGGGAACAAATCCGAACACCCGCGCGGTGACTGTTGATAGCTTACGCGTGGCCGAAGTTGCCGTACCGACCCCTGCGGCCGGGCGCCATTACGACGCTCGACCGATGTAGTTCGATCCCTCAACGCTGGGAGCCAAGTGAGCACCGATACCGCGTTGGAGCCCGCCGTTGTTCAGATTCAACGCTTGCGAAAGGGCACAACCTCTTCTGTAGAGCTCCTCGACCAGTGTCTCGAACGTTATGAGCGATACAACGGTGAACTGAATGCTGTGGTTGTGACTCGACTGGACGAAGCGCGACAACGAGCAGCTGCCGCCGACGCGGCCTTCGACGAAGGGCGGTCGTTGGGGCCACTCCATGGGTTGCCAATGACCATCAAAGAGGTCTTCGACTGGACGGGCACACCTTCAACCTGGGGTGACCCACAGTTCGCCGAGAACGTTGCCACGACGAACTCGGTAGTGGTCGAACGCCTCCTCGGTGCGGGAGCGGTGATCTACGGCAAGACGAACGTCCCAATCAACCTTGGCGACTGGCAGACCTTCAACGCCATCTACGGCACGACCAACAACCCGTGGGACACAACGTTGGTGCCGGGGGGATCCTCGGGCGGCTCGGCGGTTGCGCTCGCCACGGGCATGGCGGCCCTCGAGGTCGGTAGCGACATCGGTGCCTCGATCCGAAACCCAGCTCACTATGTCGGGCTGTTTGGCCACAAGCCGACGTATGGGGTTGTGCCCGTGGCCGGCCACGCCCGACCTGGCCACCTGCCACCTGTGGACATCAATGTCGCCGGGCCGCTGGCGCGAACGGCCGCGGACCTGGAGCTGGAGTTGCGAGTGCTCGCCGGCCCATCGGCGCCCGACGACCGCGCCTACTCTCTCCGGCTGCCCGAACCCACGCGAGCGTCGCTGCCGGACTATCGAGTCGCGGTGATGTACGACAGCCCGTGTGTCGTCCAGGACCCCGCCTTGACCGCTCAGCTCCGGTCCACGGTCGACGCCCTCGTAGAAGCTGGGCTGAGAGTCGATGAACACGCTCGACCGGCCGTCGACCAGGAGAGAGCGTTCCTTGTGTATCTCCTCCTGCTCAGGGCGGCGACCGGACTCGGGCTGGCTGACGCGGCCTTTGAACAACAGTTGGACGCAGCTAGACGATTTGATGACGGCGATCGTGATCACCCAGCGATTCTCGGCAAAGGTGTCACGCTGTCCCATCGCGACTGGCTCGAGCTGAACAACGAGCGCGAGCAGCATCGCCAGGCGTGGGCGGCCTTCTTCGAGGACTACGACCTGTTGTTGTGCCCGACCGCTGCCTCCACTGCCTTCCCCCATGACCACGGTCGGGCCCGGACCACTCGGACGATTCGGGTCGCCGGCGAAGATCAGTCGGTCATGGATCAGGTTTTCTGGGCCGGCTGGTCGTGTGGCGTCTACCTGCCTGCCACTGTGGCGCCTGCGGGCCTCACCGCTGAGGGCCTTCCATGTGGTCTGCAAATCGTCGGCCCTCACTTGGGGGACCTGGACACGGTCCGCTTTGCGCAGCTCATGGAGGAGTGCGTCGGAGGGTTTGTACCGCCGCCGGGTTACGGCTGACGCCAGAGCAGTTCGTGCGCCCGCTCGTCTAGGTTCATTGGGTGGGCCTTGCTGTGCAATCGGCCCGCCGTGGTCACCTGGCACCGATCGGAGTCTCACATGATGTTGCGCAATGCGCGCCTGACAGATGGGCGCCTGGTCGACCTCGCCTTGAACGAAGGATTGATAGCAACAGTCGCTGAAGCCGACGGATCCGCACCGACCGCGGGCGATGTCGACCTCGGCGGCTGGTTGCTGCTGCCGTCGATGACCGAGCCTCACGCCCATCTGGACAAGGCGCTCACTGCCGAGATGGTCCCGAACCCCAAGGGCGACCTGATGGGCGCCATCGACGCTTGGATCGAAGCAGCGGCGATGGGCAAGATTACGCATGAAGGCATCGTGGAGCGGGCGATCGCTGCGATGGACCTGCTACTCGTTCACGGTGTCACAGCTGTCCGGACCCACGTGAATGTCCTGGGCTCGATCGGTGCGGCTGCGGTGGTTGCCGTCCGAGAAGCGGCGGCCCAATTCGAGGGAGTTCTCGATGTGCAGATCGTTGCCCTGTGCGGGAGTCCCCTCACCGGGCCAGAGGGGGCCTCGACGCGCGCGGCGCTGGCTGAAGCGCTGGAGGTTGGTGTCGATTTTGTCGGAGGTTGTCCACACATCGATCCTGATGGCCCCGGTCTGATCCGGCTGACGATGGAGGCTGCCACCGAGGCCGGCATCGGAATGGATCTCCATGTCGACGAGATGCTCGATCCAGGTGTGCTCACCTTGCGCGACTATGCCCGCCAGGTCATCGATACCGGGTTCGAGGGTTTGGTCGCGGCGAGCCATTGCGTCACGCTTGGGATGCAGTCTCCTGAGGTTCAGGCGGAGGTCGCCAGCGAGGTAGCCGAAGCCGGGATCGCGGTGTTCCCCCTTCCGCAGACGAATCTTTTTCTCCAAGGTCGAGACGACCCGACAGCGACGCCTCGCGGACTGACGGCGGTCCAGGCTCTGCAGGATGCCGGCGTCCTCGTGGCCGCAGGAGCGGACAACGTGCAGGATCCGTTCAACCTGGTCGGCCGGAGCGACCCCCTCGAGACGGCAGCCTTGATGGTCATGGCCGGTCACCAGCTCCCCGACACCGCATACGACATGGTCGCCAACAACGCCCGCCAGGCGATTGGTTTGCCCGCGGTCGAGATACGTCCCGGTGATCCAGCAGACCTGGTCGCCATCGACTCGGTATCGATCCGTGAGGCGATTGCCGATGCTCCGATGTCGCGGCGCGTTTTTCGTCGCGGAGTACTGGTGGCATCATCGGACCAACAGGTCTCCGTGAACAGGTGAGCATCCGCGATTCCATCGCTACTGACGTTGTGGTGAGCCCGTTCGGGGCCGACGCCGGTCAGTTGACCGATGTCGCCCGTTGTATAGAGGCAGCCGGATTCGATGGGTTCGGGACCTTCGACC
>JBPCTU010000213.1:0-2759 GCA_051011515.1 Acidimicrobiales bacterium | reverse complement strand
CAAATCGGCCATCGCCTACACCCTCGCCGTTGCCACAGATCGAGCGCGCCGGCGATCCCTGATGAACATCACGGCAGGTGGAACCAAGAGTGCCAACACCAGCAAACCTTCGATTACGTCGGTGATCCTGCCCTCGACACCGGTGCTACCGACAAAACTCGATCCCGTACGCAAACCTGCGAACACAAATGCCACCGGGATCGCTACGAGCGCTTTCTCTCGGGCGACCAGCGCAACCAACAGTCCGGTCCAGCCGATGTTGGCTGAGAAACCCGGCACGAGCTGGTAGTTGCCGAAGGAGAACCCACCCCCAGCCAGCATCGAAGCCCCTGCCAGACCCGCGAATCCACCACTGATCATCAGCGCGGTCGCGCCGTACCTCGTTGAGGGCACGCCGGACCGCTTTGCAGCGCGTTCGTTGCGGCCCAACATACGCAATCGGAATCCCCAGATCGTGCGCGCCAGGCCAAATGACACCAGGACCGCCAGGAGGATCGACACGAACACCGCGGTCGGTATCTCGTTGCCGAAAGCCTCGGGCCGGGGCAGGCGGTTGTCGTCGGCCAACTGCTCGCTGACCTGATTTCGGTTTCCCCTGCGGCCCTCTGGTGCCAATAGCAGCCAATCCCACCGCAATCCGTAGGCCACGGCCTGGCCGGCGACCGTCACCAGCAGGAGTGTGGACAGCACCTCGGGAACTCCGCGCCAGTAACGGAGCACAGCGGCGATCCCTGCCCAAGCCGCTCCGCCGATGACGCCGAAGACCAGCAGAATCACCACGTTCGCCGGCCCAGGGCCTCCAATCAGGAACGAGAAGTAGGTGGCCACCGCCGCCCCGAAGAAGAGCTGGCCCTCCTGGCCAATGTTGATCAACCCGGCACGAGCGGAAATCACCGTTCCGACAGCGACGATCAACAGCGGCGCCATGGCCCCCAACGTCTCGCCCCATCGGCCCGGCCGTCGGAGGCTGCCATCGAGGAGCGCTTCCATGACCGGCCTCCAGTCACCACCGGTCGCCTCCACCAGGATCGCTGACAACACCAGCGCTCCAGCAACACTCAGACAATAGAGGCCCACCCACTCGGCCATCCGCGAGCCCTTGGACGGCACCTTCGGAGGAGCCGGAGTGCCCGCAACTTCAGTGTCCGCTGCCGTCACGCGGCGGCACCACCCATCAGTAGACCCAGCCTTTCCAGGTCGGCCTCGGCCCGGGGCATCTCGCCGACGATGTGGCCACCGTGCATCACGACGATCCGGTCTGACAGATCCAAGATCTCCTCGATCTCACTGGAGATCAGCAGCACCGCCACGCCATCGTCAGCCACTGCTCGGAGGCGTTCGCTCATGTACTCGATCGCGCCGACATCCAGCCCTCGTGTCGGCTGAGCCGCCACCAGTACCTTGGGCTGTTGGGACAATTCTCGGGCAAGTACGACCCGCTGCTGGTTTCCACCTGACAGCGACCACATCGGCGCGTACGGACCCAAACATTGAATGTCGAACTGCTCTATGAGCTCCTCGGCGATGTCGTTCAGGGCCTTCTTGTCGAAGACTCCGTACCGGACCACCTCAGACTGGTCAACAAGAACGAGGTTCTCGGCAACCGTCATGTCGAGCACGACCCCACTGTCGTGCCGATCCTCGGGGATGACGCCAACTCCAGCATGGGCCATTGCTCCGGCCTTGCCCGAGGTGACCTTGACACCGTCCACGGTGACGCTTCCGTCCCGCAGCGGCAAGAGACTAGACAGCAGGTCGCCCAGGTGGCGCTGGCCGTTGCCCTCTACGCCTGCGACGCCAACGATTTCCCCTGGGTACAGCTCCAAGGACAGACCGTCCAGGAGGTGAACTCCGCCCGCGCCGCGCGCAACGGCGTTGTCGATAACCAACACCGGCTCCTGGTCGCGGCTCAGGTCATCAGGCGAGTGACCGGCACCTGCCTCGTTATCGACGGATACAACTCCCAAGGCAGCGCTCTCTGCCCGCAGGGAGACGTCACGCCCCACCATCGCACGGGCCAGGCTCGGCGCATCGGATTCGGCCGCCAATACGTCGTCGACCACGCGACCCTGTCGCATGATCGTGATCTCATCGGTTGCTCTCAGGACCTCGTCGAGCTTGTGACTGACGAGAACGACGGCCCGCCCCTCGGCAGCAACGACGTTTCTCAACGAGTCGAACAGCTGGGTCGACTCCTCGGGAGTCAGAACCGATGTTGGCTCGTCGAAGATGACGATGCTCGGATCGCGTCGGAGGCACTTGATGATCTCGACCCTCTGCCGTAAACCGGCGGTCAGGTCGCCGACTCGTGCGTCCGGGTCGATCTCGAGCCCGTACTGCTCGCTGACTTCGCCGATGCGCTGCCGCACTGCGTCGGGGTCGAGACGGCCGGTCTCCCCGAGGGCAACGTTCTCCCAGACGCTCAGCGGCTCGACCAGGCTGAAGTGCTGGTGCACCATGCCGATCCCCACCGACGAAGCGGCGATGGGGTCGTGAATCTCTGTGATCCGGCCGTCGATCTCGATCGTGCCGGCGTCTGGCAGAACCAAACCGATGAGGATCTTCATCAGTGTGGACTTGCCGGCGCCGTTCTCTCCCAAGATTCCGTGAATCAGGCCACGGCGCAGCGTCAGATCTACATCGTCGCAGGCCAGAACGGCACCGAAACGCTTGGTGATACCGCGTAGCGCAACTGCAGGAGCGGGAGAGGGGGGGGGGGGCGCGGGCGCTCCCCGAGAAGCAAGAAGGGGCTGGGTCCC
>JBPCTU010000212.1:0-3308 GCA_051011515.1 Acidimicrobiales bacterium | reverse complement strand
CACGAAGACCGCGGCCAGCGAGCCGGATTGCATCACCGCCCAAACCGGATGGTGGACTTGTTCGGGCAAGCCATTGACCACGCGAAAGACACGTTCTTCTTGCTCGGGCACTCGCTGACTACGGGCTCTCAGCGCGCTGTGGGCCAGTGCTGTTGCAGCGATCACGGAGCTGGCGGTCGTGGAGGAGCGGCTCATCACAGATCCTCGTCGATGAAGCTCTCGCGCAAATCATCGTTCACGTCGTTGCGTGAAAGGAGCTGCACCGAGTCCCGCAGAGCGATCGACTCACTGGCTGCCGCATCGGAGTCGAAGTCGAACCTCCAGCGCACACACCCTCCCTCGAAGAGGTAGAACGTTTCGGCCTTGTACCCGCCTTCGAGCCGTTCGATCGAGTCGAACTGAATCGCTTGATCGAGGCTCGAGGGGACCGAGACGGCCTCACCCAAGTCGCAACTCTCGTAGAACCCCATTTCTGCTGCGTTGTCCCCGGCTCGGTCCGAGTCGAGCCGCACCCTGGTTCCGCCCTGGTCGATCCTCACGGTGGAATAGCTCCAGCCATCAGGCAAGGTATTGAAACATGGCAACCACTGGGCGGTGGGTACCGACTGAGCCGAGATGAGCCCCGATCCACCTGTACACCGAGGGGGGCGCAGGCTCTCCTCCACCGAACACGACGCTGCCGCCAATGCTGCGAGTGTGATCAGGACCACCGTGGCGAATCTCCAGCGCTGCGATGTGAACATCACGCGAGCCCAATGTCGCCGAGGTTGTTCACAAGAATGAGCACCAGAGCCAGAACCATCGCGGCTACGCCCAGGGTCAGTCCGATCCGGCGGATAGACCATCTCTGGATCGCCACTGGACGACGGTCGGGCGCCAGCTCCCGGAACCGATCCGGAAGTTCACGCGCGTCACGGCGCACGTCGGCGCGGAGTTGAGACGGCAGTGTCACGCCGCGCGACGCGGCGAACGCCTCCGCAATCTCGTCTTCGGTGAAGACCAGGCAGGCCCGCTCATAGACGGTCGACGCGCTGCTCCCCAACGCCAGCACGAGCATCATGTTGGCCAGGTCGACGGCTTGGCGCCACGGCGACGGCCGAACCTGGCCGAACGCGACATCGATCAAGCACAAGCGCTCGTCTTGAACCATCACATTGGCCGGCTTGATGTCACGGTGAGCGAGGCCGGCATTCCACAGGCGCAGGACTTGGGTCATGCCGGCGTCGATGAGATCCGGAGTTGCCGGGACTTCGCTCATCTCGACTGCTCCATCCAGGTACTCGGTGACCAGGAGGTACTCGCGGTCCGGAGTGATCTCCACGATCCCCATTGGTTCAGGGCAGTCGATACCTGCTCTGTGCATGACGTGGAGCATGTAGTCCTCGTGTTGGATGAGCCTGCGCACTGATGTGAAGTGTTGTTCGTCCTCCAGCCGGCCATACCTCAGCGTCCGCGCAAGTTTGTAGGCGCGATCGGAGCGCAGGTGGCTTCGGGCGTACAACTTGGCGAACAGATCTGGTCGCTCCTCACACTTGATACGAAGCGGCGTGGATCCTGAGGAGCCGCGTAGGCCCACCGGCTCGATGCTCGTCGCAACGACCCCCAACTGGCGCCGAAGGCCGAGTCGGATCGCCTCGCCGCGGGCGCCGGTCACGTCGAGATGTGCTGTCTTGCCAGAGTTGTACTGAATCGGGAAGGCTCGCTCTGGGGCCAGGAGGCGATAGAGCACCAAGGTCACGGCGACTCCGACGGTTGCGCCGGCGAATACGTCGCTTGGGTGGTCGACCGCGGTGTACAGCTGAGCGAAACCGAAGACGGCCAAGATCAGCGCGGACAGGGCGTGCCAGTATCGACGCCAGGGCACAGCGGGGACGAGGGTCAGCCCGGCAGCGACCAGGACACAGGTCAATAGCGCCATCGGTCTCGAGGGCTGAGCGAACCCCTCCCAGTCGCCTATCTGGGTGAATCCCAGAGGTCTTGGGCGTTCGATGAACCGCGTCACCAAGGTGGTGACGCCCGCTATCAGGACGAGCGATCCCGCCAGTAGCAAGGCATGACGGATCCGTCTCGTGGCGACGGCGCCGATGATGGTGACCCACCCCACAACGACTGTGGCCCAGTGAGTGCCGATCTCGTTGACCGTTTGCATCGTCGGTGTGAGCCAGGCCACGCGGTTGTCGACTATGGGAGTCATCAGTTCGAGATCGCGTTCGGTGATCCAGATCGCCGGTGCGTCACGCCAGAAGACCCACAGCCAGATGACAGCCCAGCCGACGAAGGCGACAAGGGCCACAACAGCCGCCTTGTTCAGTGGCTTCGGGAGTGGCGGCGGTTCTCCGGAAGGGCGCCGTCGCCGTCCATGGCGAGGTTGATCGACTGCAACACCCTGTGCCATGACCATCAGTCTCCCAGATCGTGAGAGAATGACCGGGTGCGACGGCTTTGCATGGTCATCGCGTTGGTCGGAGTCGTCGTTCTTGCCGCCGCCTGCTCGGGTGACGAGGGCCCGGCGACGGAAACCGGCGCGACCGAAGCGATCCGCATCGCGAGCTTCGATTTCGCCGAGAGTTCACTGTTGGCCGAGCTGTACGCACAGTCGCTCGAAGCGATAGGTGTTCCCGTTGCGCGGATGGGAGCAGTAGGGCCTCGAGAGATAGTTGCCCCGGCACTCGAACTCGATCGCATTGATCTCGTTCCGGAGTATCTCGGCACCGCGACGACGTTCTTCAAAGCGGCTGAGCTTGGGGCGATCCAAGCTGATGCGAGTTTGGAGCTCGACGAACTGCTGGAACGTCGAGGGCTGTTGTCGCTCGACGCGGCGAGCGCTGAGGACGTGAACGCGATCGTTGTTTCAGGCCACCTCGCTGCTGACCTGGGCCTGAAACGAGTCAGCGATCTGGGCCCGCACGCGCCCGATATGCGGTTCGGTGGACCGATCGAATGTCCGGAGCGGCCGCTCTGTCTGCTCGGTTTGCGAGACGTATATGGCCTGGAGTTCGCAACCTTCAAACCACAGCGGTCGCTGGCAATGACGGCCGAGGCGTTGACCGTTGGGGAGATCGAGGTGGCTCTCATGTTCACTACCTCGGCTGAACTCGACGTCCAGGAGATGGTGATTCTGGACGATGACCTGGGTTTGCAGCCTCCGGAGAATGTGATCCCCGTAATTCGAGCCGAGGCGCTGTCCGTTGGCGAGATCGAGGTGGCTCTCATGTTCACCACCTCCGCTGAACTCGACGTTCAGAACATGGTGATTCTGGATGATGACCTGGGTTTGCAGCCTTCGGAAAATGTGATTCCCGTAATTC
>JBPCTU010000211.1:0-3862 GCA_051011515.1 Acidimicrobiales bacterium | reverse complement strand
GTCTCGTGCTCGGCATCGCACTGGACCTGGCTGCGTTCGCGTGGATGCGTCGGCTCGTGAACTCGATCCGATGACCGGCGGCTGGGTGGTTGATGCCATACCAATGGTTTGGGCCGGACTGGTGCTGGTCGCGGCGACGGCGTTCTCACCATCACCAAGGCGCGACTTGCCCACAGCCGCCCCGGCTGCCTCCCGGTCCCGGATGGCGCTACTCCTCCTGTTGCCACGTGCCCTCGGTTCGCGAAGGGCGAGAAGAAGACGCGAAGCCGAGATAGCGCGAGAGCTCCCCGAAATCATCGAGCTTCTGTCCCTCGCCCTGGCGGGCGGCGGGTCAGTTCAGAATGCCGTTGCTGCTGTCGCTTCTGTCGGCGAGGCCGACGGGAATCTGCGACCAGTCTCACGTGGGTTTGGCTCGATCCCTGCAGCGGTGGCCGGCGGTCACCGATTCTCCGAAGCGCTAGAACAGGCCGGCAGGACCATCGGTCCGCAAGTGAAACCGGTTGTCAGGGCCCTTCTCGGTTCGGATCACTACGGGACCGCAGTTCGGCCGACTTTGCAGCGTTTGGCTCACGAGGCCCGAGAGGCCCGAAGGCGAAGGGCGCAGACCGCGGTGCGCAAGTTGCCGGTGCAGATGTTGTGGCCTTTGGTTCTCGGGGTACTTCCGGCCTTCGTGCTCTTGACGATTGTCCCGATCCTCGCCGGCACGCTCGAAGGCCTCGGGCTGCCACCCCCAGCGCCCTAGTCAACGTCATCGTTAGGTCGCCCGAGCTTCCCCCGAAGGCATCAACAACCGGGAGGAACCATGTCCAACAACACCTTCGACCGAGGCCAAACCACCGCCGAGTACGCACTGGTACTTGTCGGAGCAGCGACCATCGCGATGCTCGTCATCGCGTGGGCGGGATCGACAGGCCGCATCAGTGGACTGCTCGATGCCGTCATGCGGTCAATCACCGTTCTTGTCGCGTGACCGGCCGGCGCGGGGGAGCGCGAGGCCAGTCGATCGTCGAGTTCGCTCTCGTGCTCCCGCTCGTCTTGGGCGTTCTGTTGTTCGTCGTCCAGATCGGTTTGGTCGTACGTGATCGCATCCTCGTGGTGAATGCTGCCCGCGAGGGAGCTCGGACAGCCGCGGTGGATCCCGACCTCTCTGCCGTCAGACGATCTGCGATCGACTCGGGGGCGCTCGACCCCAGTCGTTTGAGCGTGAACCTCGACCGCGCAGATTCCACGGTTACCGTCACGGTCAGCTACGTCTCGAGAACAGAGGTACCAATCATCGGAGCGCTGGTGGGCGATGTGGCCGCGACCGAATCGGTCACCATGCACCTCGAGCAACCGTGACGGCGCTCCTCAGCTCCGATACGAGCGGAGATCGATGACGGTGTCAGACGCCGGTTTCAGTGGGGTCAGCAGGGTCTCGAGCAAGGTGACAGCGCTGTCTTTGTCGAGCGGTTCGTTTCCGTTGCCACACTTCGGTGACTGAACGCAACTGGGGCAGCCGTCGGCGCACGGGCAGCTGTGCAGAACGTCGAGCGTGGCCCGTAGGTGGCGGTCGGCGGACTCGAAACCCAGCTCGGCTATTCCCGCACCACCCTGGTAGCCGTCGTAGATGAAGATCGTCGGAAGCATCGTGTCGGCGTGCAGCGCAGTTGACACCCCTCCGACATCCCAGCGGTCGCAGATGGTGAACAGCGGAAGGATTCCGATTGCGGTGTGCTCGATGGCATGGAGCGTTCCCGGAACCGCTGCATCGACCACCCCCGCATCAGTCAGAACCTCGGGTGCCACCGTGTACCAGAACGATCTGGTGTGTAGTTCCTGAGGGGGCAGCTCGAGCGTCTCGTTGCCGATGACCTTTCTGGTGCGAGCGTCCTTGCGTTGATAACCCACCACCTGACTTCTTACCTCGACACCGCCGAGATACAGCTCACTTCGGCCGACTGAGCGCGACTGCTCGACGTCGACGATGGATATCTCGATGTTGGACCGAGCCTGGGTGTAGGTATCGCCGTCGCTGGGCTCGACGATGGCGTTGTGTTGGTCTACTTCGAGGTCGATGACTTCGTAGGATTGCCCTCGGTGGAGATAAATCGCGCCCGGATGCACGAGCGTGAAAGCCCTGCCCTCGTCGACGGTCCCAACGAGAGTCCCGTCCTCGAGGCATATCCGGTACTCGGCCGTTGAGCCACTGCGGATGCCCAGCTTGCGGCCTGGAATACCTCGTGCGGCCCAGACAGCGATCGGTTCGTTGCCCCCACCACGCATGCGCCGTCTTCGTGTCTTGAGCTGATCGTTCTGCACCAATGCTCTGACCCCGTCATCGAGGTCATCGCCCCAGTAATCGCTGTCGGCGTGCGAGAGCGGAAGCTCGTACGCCGCGCATGCGAGGTGCGGGTGGAGAATGAACGGATTGTTCGGATTGATGACCGCCGACTCGGGTTGGCGAGTGAACAGTTCGCCTGGATGTGCCATCAGATAACGGTCGAGCTGGTCCTCGCCGCCCACGAGCACGGCTACCGACTGTTGTTGCTGGCGACCTGCCCGACCCGCCTGTTGCCACATGGACGAGATGGTGCCGGGGAATCCGTTCAAGACGCAGGCGTCGAGCCCTCCGATGTCGACGCCCAGCTCGAGCGCAGTGGTGGCCACGACCGCCTTGACGTCGCCATTGAGGATCTCGGCCTCGATCTCTCGGCGTTCCTCGGCCAGATAGCCGCCTCGGTAGGACCGGACCGTGTGATCGAGGTCGTCGGGCAGCATGTCGCGTACGTGGCCGGCGACCAGCTCGGTGCCCTTGCGGCCCCGGCAGAAGGTGATGGTCCGATGTCCCTGCTGAACGAGTTTGGAGACGATGGACGCACACTCGGCATTGCCAGAGGTGCGTGCTCCCGAAGCTTGATCGACAACCGGTGGATCCAACAACGCGAACAGCCTCGGCCCTCGTGGCGAGCCGTCGTCGACGACCTCAGCGACGTCGATGCCGCACAACTCGGAGGCCAGTCGCGCCGGGTCGCCGATTGTTGCCGACGTGAAGACGAATGTGGGGTCGGAGCCATAGTGACGACAAAGCCGTCGAAGACGTCGCAACAGGTGCGCGAGGTTCGTGCCGAAGATCCCCCGCAAAACGTGGAGTTCGTCGACGACTACGAACTGGAGTCGACGTAGGAAGGTGTCCCACCGGCCGTGATGAGGGAGGATGCCCGAATGAAGCATCTCGGGGTTGGTCAGGATGACGTTCGCATTGTTTCGGACCCAGCTGCGGTGGTCCCGTGCAGTGTCGCCGTCGTAGGTGGAGGCAACGAGGCTGGGGAAACTCAGGTCGCCTAGGACGCGGAGCTGATCGTGCGCCAATGCCTTGGTGGGGAACAGCATCATCGCGGTCGCGGGCCGTATCGGATCGGCGATGGCCTCGGCGATGGGAAGCTGGTAGCAGAGCGACTTGCCCGAGGCCGTCCCGGTGGCAATAACGGTTGAAATGCCCTCGCGCAACAGGTCGATCGCTTCGGTCTGGTGACACCAGAATTGGTCGAATGGGACGTGGCCGGAGATGGACTCGGGCAGGTCTCTCGCGAGCTTGGCGGTGCGTTCTGGTCGTGACGGGATCCGCTCGACGTGCACGATGCGGCCGTCTTCGGCGAGCTCCTCCAACAAGAGCTCGAGCGGTTCTTTGGCGGTGACAGCCATCGTGCAAGCGTAGGCGCGATGGCGGTCGAATCACAGTGGCGGAATTACGTGCGTGTCACATCAAGTATGGCCGGTGGTCCATCGTCAGATGGCTTACGATCATGTTGGTGTTGTTGAATGTGCGGGTTTCGGGGGCGGGCGCCTGGACGATCCTGCACGTGCATGGAGAGGTCGACAT
>JBPCTU010000210.1:0-2645 GCA_051011515.1 Acidimicrobiales bacterium | reverse complement strand
CTCCTGTGAGGTACGATCTCCTCCCGATGCGGTGGAGTCTCTCAGGTCCAGCAGCCAATGGCTAGCAGAGCGTCAGTGTTGCTAGTCGGTGGAGCTGGGAACTGGGCTCGCAGCAACCACGTCCCCGCCATCAGGCGGGCTATCCAATCGGGCGTGCCTATCGAGGACGTTATCGTCGTCGATGTCGTGGCCCCATCAGAAGAGTTCGTCACGGCTGTTGAGGACGGACGTGGACTGGGCGATTCCTCCGTTCGGTGTCACTGGCTTGACGCCTCGCGCCTAAACGACGTCGAACTGGAGGTTGCTCTCGACAGGTACCTCCCAGGCTGCCGAGGTGTTTTGGTCAGCTGTATTCCGACGGCACAGGCAACATACGTGAACTGGGCGCTCGACCGCCGAGTACCAGCGCTTGTGGACAAGCCGTTGTTCACTTCGCAGGGTGCATCGGTTAGGCTCCCGGAAGCGCGCCTAGTTTCCGAGCGGCTTCGCCGTTGCCTCGCTGTCGCTGATCGTCACCAGATCTTTTGGTGCCCACTTCGTTACCGCGGGACGAGCCTCTTCAAGGAAGCTACACAGACTGCGAACCTGATATACGAGACATTCGGCGCGCAATTGAACCATTTCTACCTAGTTTCGGCCGGTGGAATCACTAGATATCCGGCTGAGAACTCTCAGGGTGGAGCTCATAGCCACGCGCATGGGATCGGTTCACTAGGACATAGCCTCTATCATATGATAGATCTTTTCGCTTGGTTCCTCGGCCAGGCGAGCGAAGAAAATCGGACAGTTGAAGTAGCTTTGGTGGATGTAGTCCGACTCAAAGATTACGCTAAGGGCACCGCATACGAAGCCACCGCACGAGCGAATGGAGAGACAAGCCTGTCGAGTTTGGCCGCAACTGATGAGCTCCGTCCCGAGTCACTAGAGACCGAAGTCGACTTCAGTTTCAGTCTTATAATGAGGGATGCGGCTGGTGATCGCGATGGGAGCGCAGGCATGTTCTGTGCTCAATCCTCCTTTGCCCCGAGATCGAGCGCGTTCGTGGTCGAGCATGACCATGCCAATACCCCGTCCGGCGGCCGCATGACATCCTTCGTGATCGATATCCACCAAGAGGGATTAGCCAACCTGCGGTTTGAGGCGAACCAGTCGGGATACGACCGGCCAAGGCGCGTCCGACACTCGGCGAACTTCCACCCTCGGCTGCACTCGGCTGGCTTTCAGGACAGACCCCTCGCCGGAACCGAGCTTGAGGAGGGTGCAGAGAATATTGTGTTCGACTTCTGTGCCGCAGCGTTTGGGCGGTCGGTCTCACGCCCTGGAGTTGGCCTATTAGATCAGCGACTCACAATCGAGATCTATGGAGCGATGCTTGAGAGTATTGCGGGAAATCTTACTGGAGAGGAGCCGCAGAACCGTCGGATCCCTGTTGGCAGATCTGGGTAGCTTCTCGGGGCCTCCATAACCGGCGATGTCGCGCGCTCTCACCGATCGGAAATCGCAGGTGCGGCAACGAAACGTGGTCTCAGCCACCACCAGCCGTTGTGTCGTCGGCTGACCGTCGTTGTCGAGTGCGCGAGGAGTGCCGATCTCGGGTGGTGCGGAGGACGAAGGGCCATACGATCTACCCGACGGGAAGCAACGATCAAGAGGAATCTGGGACAACGAGTTCTGCAATGCGAGTAACCTCCGCCACGAACTACGCACGACCGGTCGGGTCAGCCCCTTTCCGACAGCAATTGACCTGATGGAATCGGCTCAACGCGACCGGTTTCTCACTGCGCAGTGGAACAACCGGCTGAGCCTCGCACTCGGCCTGCCCGCTCTGGTCTACGCCACTGTCGCGCTCACCACCGGTGTCCTCGCCGATGGCGCCGCGTTTGTCTGGCTGCTCCTCATCGGTGCCGTCTATTGAATCGTCGTCGAGCAACACTCCTCCATGCGGTTCGCATGGCTTCGCACCAAGGAAGGCCGGGACGCACCCGCATCAACACCGGCCGGGCGGCTGACGCTCATCGCCTACAACATCATCTGGTGGATTCCGGCCATACTGCCGCTCATCGGTGTGATCTCCTACCGCGCTGGGTTCATCGCCTTCCTCGCAGTCACCGTGACCCGAGCGCTGATCAACGGCTACCGCATCAACCTCATGCCAGTCCTTGCAGCCGAGCGACTACCCCTCCGACAACCCGGAGCCTAGGCAACTCAGGGTGTTCACCCCGAGACTCGGGGCGAGCGCATCTGACGAGACGACAGAGAGCGCTATGTGCACTGCGAGGTCGAAGACCGCCGGGCTACCACGGACGGTGGCTTCAGCGGCCCAACTGCCGGCGTTCTCGGGCGGGCCAGGAGTGCCGTTGAGTTGTGTCTGTTGGCCCTAGAAGGTGAAGGTTGTCCGGGGATCCGATCAGGTGTGAGATCGACGTTTGGCCGGGCGGTGGGTTCAGTTGCCGCGCTTCCGTTCGACGAGGCGCTTCATGTGGGCATCCCAGTCCATGTCGACCGTCGCGACGGAGCCGCCGCGAAACCTGGGGGAGTTGGGCATGGCGCCGAGCGCGAGTGGAACATCCAACCTGAGCGTCCGGGTGCGGGGGACGAAGCATTGCACCTCGTCGCAGGCCTGGTAGCGAACGGTCACCGCGAGC
>JBPCTU010000209.1:0-9409 GCA_051011515.1 Acidimicrobiales bacterium | reverse complement strand
AAGAGGAAGTCATGGGTCTCCTGCGGGGTGTAGTCGACCCCGAACTCGGCAGCGACATCGTTGAACTCGGTATGGCCAAGGGTGCCGACATCGGTCCCGACGGGCAGGTGACGGTCAAGATCGCCCTCACCACATCCGGCTGCCCACTTCGGGCCCAGATCCAGAAGGACGTTCGAGCACGGGTAGGAGGTCACCCATCCGTCGCGAAAGTGAACATCACCTGGTCAGAGCTGACGCAGGAAGAAAAGGCCGCGGCAATGGCCAAGGCCCGCTTCAACATCTCTCAGGACGATCCCGAGACGCAGGTTCCGGCGACAACGAAAGTCATCATGGTTGCGTCGGGCAAAGGCGGGGTCGGAAAGTCCTCGGTGACGGTCAACCTGGCCGCAGGCTTGGCGTCGAAGGGTTTCACCGTTGGTGTCATGGATGCTGACATCTGGGGTTTCTCGGTGCCCAGGATGCTGGGTGTCGAAGGCCGACTGGGTGGTGAGGTCGGATCCAAGAAGATCATGCCCCACGAACGCCCTCTGGGCGATGGGGTTCTCAAGGTCATTTCGATGGGCTTTCTCGTCGACGATGAGTCCACATCACTCAACTGGCGGGGCCTCATTCTGAACCGGGCGGTCAGGCACTTCCTCGAAGACGTTCAATGGGGCGAGATGGACTACCTGCTCATCGACATGCCGCCGGGCACCGGCGACGTGCAGATGGGTTTGGCCAAGATGCTCCCGCGGGCCGACATGAGCTGCGTGACGACACCGGCCAAGACCGCCCAGTCGGTCGCAGTGCGGGTTGGCAACATGGCTCGCAGCTACTACCTCCGCATAGCCGGGGTCATCGAGAACATGACCGCCTTCGTCGACGAGGACGGAAAGGTCCATGAGCTTTTTGGCAAAGGTGGCGGCGAGGAGCTCGCAGCCGAGCTGGGTGTTCCATTGTTGGGAACCGTCCCGATCGACGCGAACGTCGCCCACGGCGGCGACAGCGGACAACCGGCGATCTTGAGTCAGGGGCCCGCAGCCGAGGCGTTCGCAGAGATCGTCGAGACCATCGTGGACGAAGCGGTCCCGCCGATGGAGATGGCGGGCTGTTCAGCGCGCATGTTGGAGGCCGCAAAGGCCTCGTTAGCGGGAGAACCGGCCGCGGCTGTGACTGCCGTAAGCCTCGACTGAGCTTGTTTCAGGCGGCCGCCCAACCATCCTTGCGCTGTTTGGCCTGCTTCGCCGCAGCAAGAGCAGCCAGATGGACCTCGGCCGTCGCGACCAACACGTCGAGTTCGTCGGTCTCGTCGATCTCGGGGTGCAAGCTGGTAACGATGTCGGCCGCCGTCGAGTTGCCGGACCGGATGGCCGAAAGGATCGCCTCATCGACGCCTGCCCGGCGTTCGATCTCGGCGGGAACCGCCTTTTTGGCCTCCTCGATGAGGTATCCATGGGCCGGGGCCATACGACGAAGCCTCATCTTCGAAGCAGCGTCGAGAGATGCAACCAAGGCGTCGAGATCACCCACGCCGGGAGTCAAAGGTGCAAGGCGATCTTCGGCGATAAGCCCACCTGAGATCAGCATCCGCTCCTCCTCGAGACGGAACGTGCGGTGGTCGGGTGAGGGCCCGGGCATGGCCAAGACGTTGATGCGGAACTCGGTGCCCAGGATGGTGTCGCCATCAACTGGGTCCAGGATCTCGGCGCCAGTGCGGTCGACCATCGACTGAATCCCGCCGTTGTAGGCGTCACCATCGCGGGTCCAGGTGATCCAGCGAATGCGATCGCCACCACATCCGGCAACCGAATCGAGGTGGCTGGCGTCTTCGGGGCCGGGGTCGATGACCACGATCTCATCGATGCCGACCAGGTACGTGTTGGTACCCAACCCGGTCTCAGCACCGGGATTGAGGGCGAGAATCCGGCGTACGAGGGGGCTGAGTGCTCGGGCGACCCCGGGCACGATCGGTTCCGGACCGGTCTCTTCTTCTACTTCGTCCATCGAGTTCCTTCTACTAGCTGCTGTCGGACGGCAGCGAGGGTGGGGGGTTTTCAGGGTTGTCGTCGCGCACAAGGTCCACGGTCTCGGTTCCCTGAACGTCAACCACAGGACCCGTGCGGAATCCGCCACCGGGGCCGAACGAAGCCACTTGGACTCGACCTCGGAACCGGCTCATGATGAGACGTCGGAACAGTGCACGGGTTGGCGGGATCAAAAAGAGAACGCCAACGGCGTCAGTAACGAAGCCAGGCGTCAACATCAATGCGCCTGCGAGCATTATGAGCGCGCCATCGACGATCTGTTTGGTTGGCATCTGGCCTCGCGCCAGCTCGGTCTGCACCTTCCGTAGGACTGAAAGCCCTTCGCGCTTCACCAACCAAGCGCCAACAACGCTGACGAGGATGAGCAGCACGATGGTTTCGACCACGCCGATTCCGTCCGCGACCTGGATGATCACGTACAGCTCGAGGATGGGAACCACGATGAAAAGAAGGAGCAACAAAACAGACATTGCCTCTTCAGGATACGGGGACGAGGCCTCTCTTCGGCAGCGGCCTTGTCATAGCCGGAGCACTACAGTCGGCCACGATGTCGTCACGACCACCCTCTGTCGATGCCCTCGCGAGGTCGCTCAGCGGCACCGGGCTCCCTCACCCGCTCCTGGTCGACGTCGCTCGGCGGGCAATCGCAGCTGGCGATCACGAGTTGGCGCCGCGGATGGCCGACGAGCTGGCCCGAACCCTGCTGCAGCCTGTAGTCAACGCAACAGGAGTCCTGTTGCACACGAATATGGGTCGGGCACCCTGGTCCACAAGCGTCAGTAGCCGTTATTCGAACTTGGAACTCGATCTCGAGAGCGGACAGAGGGGTTCTCGCCAGTCACACGTAGGCCACCTCTTTGCCAGATTGTGCGACGCCGAGGCGGCGATGGTGGTGAACAACTGCGCTTCGGCAGTTCTGTTGGCGATGGCGGCGTTGGCAGCGGGGCGAGGCGCGGCCGTATCGCGGGGCGAGTTGGTAGAGATCGGCGGGAGTTTCAGGGTCCCGGATGTCATGTCACAGTCGGGCGCTCGCCTTGTCGAAGTTGGCACTACCAACCGCACCCGGCGGTCGGACTACGAGACAGCGATCGAAGAATCGGCCGGCGAGATGGCGCTTGTACTCAAGGTGCACCAGTCGAACTACAAGATCACGGGATTCACCGAAGACACCAGTGTCGCCGACCTGACCGGCCTCGGCGTCCCGGTTGTAGCCGATATAGGGTCCGGACTGCTGGACGCGGCATGCCCGTGGCTGGAAAACGGACCCCCGACGTGGTTGGCCGGCGAACCCGCGGCCAAGCAGTCCCTGGCCGCCGGAGCCGACCTGGTCACCTTCTCCGGCGACAAGCTTCTCGGCGGACCACAGGCGGGCATCATCGCCGGCCGCGCCGACTTGGTCAGCGCCTGCGGCAGCCATCCTCTGGCTCGTGCTCTGAGGCCTGGGGGGCTGGTGCTTTCGTCGCTGCAAGAGCTCGCCATGGCGTACCTGCGCCGAGACGGGAACCTGATCCCCTTCTGGAAGATGGCTTCGTTCTCGAAGACCCAACTCCGCGATCGCGCCGAAGCGCTCGGGGTCGGCGAGGTCGTCGACCTTGATGCTGTCCCTGGCGGTGGGACGTTGCCGGGTGTGACGATCCCATCGGTTGGCATCGCCCTCGCTTCGGACCACTCCGACGCTCTTCGCCGACCCACCGATGGCACGCCACCCGTGATCGCCCGGGTGTCGGAGGGTCAGACCCACCTCGACCTGCGCACGGTGGACCCCGAACAAGACGATCTCATTACGTCGGCAATCGAGCGAGTCCTGCGGTGACAAACCACGTCGTGTCCACGGCCGGACATGTGGACCACGGGAAATCGACCCTTGTCAAAGCACTGACCGGCACCGACCCCGATCGGCTTGCCGAAGAGAAGGAACGAGGCCTGACGATCGACCTCGGGTTTGCCGCAGTGCAACTCCCGAGCGGAGCCGGGGTTTCGTTCGTCGATGTGCCCGGCCACGAGAGGTTCATCCGCAACATGCTGGCGGGCGTCGGCGCTGTTGATGCATGCGTGTTCGTCGTAGCGGCCACTGAAGGCTGGAAGCCCCAGTCCGAAGAGCACCTCCGGATCCTAGAGATGCTCGGTGTCGACAAGGGCCTTGTGGCATTGACGAAGGTCTCCCTGGTCGATGACGACCTGCGCGAACTCGCAGAGTTGGATGTCGAGGACCATGTCGCGGGCACGTTCCTCGAAGGGGCTCCAGTCGTGGGCGTGGACGCCCTCGACGGGACCGGCGTCGATGAGCTGCTGGCGGCCCTGGACGAGCTGATGGCTCAGACACCAACCGCAGCCGACCACGCGCGACCCCGCCTCTGGATCGATCGAGTTTTTGCTGCCAAAGGCTCAGGAACGGTTATCACCGGCACTCTGACCGGGGGTCGACTCCGACTGGAACAAGACCTCACCGTTTTGCCCGCCGGACACCACGCCCGAGTGCGTGCGATGCAGTCTCACCATCAACAGGTCGACGAAGCCGTGCCTGGCAGTCGTCTCGCCGTCAATCTCGGCGGGGTCGACCATGACGAGTTGACTCGCGGCGACGTGTTGGTGCTGGAAGGCCAGTGGCACCAGACGACTCAGGTCGATGCTGAAGTGTCGATCCTCGAGCAACTCGATCACGAAGTGTCACGTCGAGGCGCCCATCTTATGTACCTCGGTTCAGGAGAACATCCGGTTCGCATGCGGATACTTGGCCCGGCCGCGCTCAACCCGGGCGAAACCGGCCAGGTTCGGCTTCACCTGACGAAGCCTCTACCTCTCGTGGTCGGCGACCGATTTGTTCTGCGCGAGAGCGGCAGAGGCGAGACCATCGGCGGGGGTCGAATCCTCGATGTGGACCCTGTGCTGCGAGCATCGAAGGCCTCGCCCGATGGATCGGTCGAGCGTTTCATATCGGAGCGGGGATGGGTGGAGGCCGACCATCTCGAACGAACTACAGGCATCAGGGTCGAACCGACCCTTGGCAAGTGGGTGGTAGACGAGGAAGTTCTGGGTTCACAGCTCGAGGAGCTCGCTCAAGCTGTCGAGGACGCTGGGCCGCTGGGGCTTGAACTCGCGTCGCTGAACGAACAACAGCGGTCCCTCCTGGACAGAGTCGACGGGGTCGAAATCGAAGGCGCCCACGCTCGGCTCGGTCAAACCGACGACGGCTTGGCGGACCATCCGTTCCTGACGGAGTTGGAGGCTGCACCGTTCCAGCCACCACCCCCCGACAATGTCGATCGCGGCGAGCTCAGGGAGCTGGTGAGGCGAGGGCTCGTGGTCGAAGAAGGAGGGCTCTTTTTTGCGGCCTCGGCCATCGACCAAGCGGCACTGGTTGTCGCTCGGATGCTCGACGACAAACCCGACGGCGTGACGGTGGCCGAGATCAGAGAGGCCTGGGGTACCACCCGGAAGTTCGCCCTTCCGTTGCTGGCTCGGCTCGATGGGACCGGCGTCACCAGGCGTAGGGACGATGTGCGGATCGCCGGTCGGCGCCTTCCCGAGGTCTGAGCCTCAGCGGCCGGCGAGGTCGTGGGGCAGGCTGACGCGGGCCGCCCTCAGATAGGCGAACGGCGTCTCGTATCGGAGGTTTGACACGCGAGAGGTGTAGACGTCGGCGTACTTTTCTACTTGCCTGGCGAAGAGGCTCTTGTCGTTGCCGGCTCGCATTAGTGGGCCCCAGACGGGGTGACCGAGCTCCGCAGCCTTCCTAGCCAGCGGAGCGATTTGTTCGTCGAGCGCAACCGCCTCGGTGGTTACTGACTCGAGTTCGGCGGAGTCGTTATCACCTGGCTGCTGGCGAGCCATTCTAAGTTGAGCTTGGCGCCTGTCGAGGCCGACCTTTTCCGACATCATCGCAGCGAGCCGGTCCTCGTCGGGCACGAAGTCGATGGCATCGATGATCTCGGCCTCCAACTCGCGCGCGATCAACGCTGTGCGCCACCGCAGGATGTCCTTGGTGACGTGCACGTCGCCGAACAGATGATCACCCACGTAGAGCAGCTGCGCACTGGCCACCCCGAGAGACTCCTCGACCAGCCGGGCGTTGCCCCCAAAGTACACCTGACCCATCTCGAGCGGCCCACGATGTGGCGCCATCAGCGCCTTGTCTTCGTCGACGATGCGATGCAGTTGGTCGTTCTCACTGAAGAATCGGGGTTTGCTCGCTGAAACGATGACAACGTCGAAGAGGTCTCGCCACCCGACACCCTCGGGGCAGTACGGATCGAGGGCGTAAGCCATCATGAAGCGTGTGTAGGTCCAGTCGGAGTTGGTGATCAACAGGAGTTTCTTGCCGGCCGCCCGTTGGTCTCGCAAGGTCGCGACTATCTCGGGATCGGGTTCGAGAAATGCATCGGGAGAGTTGATGATCTCCTCTTTGAGAGCGCCCTCCATGTGCGATTCGTTGAGCGCATCGTCGATCGTTCGATAGAGGTCCAGGTAGGACCGCACGCTTGGGAGTTCGCCCCGGTCGAACAGGGCAACGGACTGACACCACAATGAGGCACGACTCAGCTCGAACAGCGTGTTCATGAACTCGAACCGGTCCTCGCCCAGATCGACAACCGCCTCCGAGTAACTCCTTCGCTGATCCTCGAACGACAGAAGTTCGTTCCCATGCTGAGCTCGAACCACGTACCCGAAACGGGTTGCCTTGAGCACGTTGCCCAGCTCGAGATCGAATGTGAGACCCAAGCTGAACGCGTCGGGGTCGAACTCGAACTCGACGACCGGCCACCCCAGATCGACCAGCCGGTCGCGAGCGTGTCGGAACGCGGCGCCTTCCCAGAGGTCCACGTTGTAGTGCAGCAACGTGTAGTCCATGTCGTAGCCAATCGCTCTGACCGAGCGAAGGTTCAACGTCCGATTCGCGAACACGCCGCGTTCTGGCGGAGCGTCGTTTTCCTGAACCATCACCGCGACAGTGTCCCACGTGGCAGTATCTGGCTCGTGACAGATGGACCAACACCACACCTCGAAGGGACCCGCGGCGACTACGCCCCGACAGTGCTGCTACCGGGGGATCCCAAACGGGCGCGCTTCATTGCCGACACCTACATGGACGACGTGAGTCAGGTAAACGCCGTCCGAGGTGCTGACGGGTTCACTGGCACCTTCAAGGGAAACCCAGTCTCGGTGCAAGCCGTTGGCATGGGGGTCCCTTCGGCAGCCATCTATTACACCGAACTCATTCGGTTCTATGGCTGCGAGAACCTCATTCGAGTCGGTTCGGCAGGGGGCCTCTCCGAGAGTGTCAAGCTCGGCGACATCATTGTGGCGACCGGAGCCGGTACCGACTCGGCAGCGATCTCGACACTCACGGGGGGTCTCAACCTGGCAAGTGTTGCTTCGTGGGAGCTTTTGAGGGGCGCAGTCGAAGCGGCCGAGGCACGCGACATCGATATCGCAGTAGGCCCGGTATTCACCGGCGATCTGTTCTATGGGCCCGACGCTGACGAGACCTTCAAGACGCTCCAGAAACACGGAGTCCTCGGGGTGGAGATGGAGATCGCAGCGCTCTACACGCTCGCCGCCGCCGAGGGTGCTCGGGCCGTCGGGTTGGTAACCGTGAGCGACGACATCGTCAGAGGCACCGTCATGTCGTCCAAGGATCGGGAAGACACGTTCGACAACATGGCGCAGATCGCGCTCTCGCTGGCCTAGTCGATGGTGTGACAACCCCAGTGGGGTGCTTCAGCGAGCCTGGAGGGCCTCGCGGTCGGCAAGCATTGACTTGCGCTCGTTCTCATTGAGCCCACCCCAAATGCCGTGTTGCTCGCGGATCTGGAGCGAATAGGCGAGGCAATCGCTCCTGACACTGCAACCCATGCAGATGGCTTTTGCGCGGTGCTCACGTTCGAGCTTCTCGTCTTTTCGCTCAAAATGGGGAGGTGGAAAGAAAACGATGGACTGTGGCCCCCGGCACGCGGCCCGGACCTGCCATGCCTGGTCTGCTAGCAGTGCGCTCACGTAGTCCCCCTTTCAAATGGGGAACTTACCCATCGTTCGCGGGTGATGACAAGGGGAAGATGAATCATTTGGCCTGGTCATCATCAATCGCACCTGGACAGGCCGTGGCAAACGCCGACACTCTGGGTGGTTTGGCGGCCTATGGCGTGCGTTCGACGTCCAAAACTAGGCCTTCGGTCCCAGTCACCTGGACCTCGTCCCCCAACGAAAGCTGACGATCGGAGTGGGCTCGCCACGAGGCGTCACGGACCTCGACGATCACTTCTTCTGAGTCCACGACCTCGGTAACCAGGCCATTCTCGTCGACAAGGAAGTCGCGCGGAATCGCAGTGGTAGCGAAACGACCCCGAACCATGATGGGCATACCTCGATACATGACCGCGGCGATTCCGACTACACCCACGAGCATCGGGATCCATGACATCGACACGTCGGACTCGGGATAGAGGAAGATCGTACCCACGGCGTACAGAACCATCCCGATCGCGGTCCACGCGCGCGGCAACGCATTCTGCACATCGATCGAGAAGGCAACGAAGGCCAGAACCAGCAGAACGATGGCCCAAGTACGTGTGGGAAGTGCGGCGAGGCCATAACTACCGAGGGCCAGGAACACCGCGCCGAGGGCGCCGGCAATGCCGATGCCGATGGAGTAGAACTCGAAAACGATCAAGGCCAAGCCGATCACGAACAGCAGATATGCAACCGGCGGACTGGCGACGGTATGCATCAACTGATCGAGCAAGGAGAGCCCACGGAATCGAACTTGGGTATCCAGTTGTTGCCGGGGGCCATCGTCGGTTTGGATGACCGTCGACTCAACGCCGTCGACGGTGAGCAGGAAGTCGCCAACCGTTGCGTTGGCACACCTCGCCAGTGACTCTTCGGGAGTCAAGGGCTGGCCGAGTTCATCGATCTCGACGATGTCGCATTCGACGATTCCGACCTCGATGGCTTGTTCCCAGGTGAGCTCGGTGTCCTCGAGCAGCTCCTGGTTCTCGCCCCACACCTCGCCGAAGATCGCAGGATCAAGCACCTGTTCTCCTGTTTTGCCCAGCTTCGCCCCGATGGCCACACCCACTGAATCAGTTACGCCGACGAGCTGGGCGACTTTGCCGAGAGCCCGAGACCCCGACGGGCCGACCCAGGCCGAAACCGGTACCGGTGATTCCGCCACTATGAGGGCGATCTCGTTGAGACGCTCGTCGGACACAACAGCCTGTTTCGAGTTGACCTGCAGAACCAGGGCACGGGCGCCATCGGCGTTGGCGGAGCGCACAGCCTCCTCGATGGTGTCGGCGACGACATCGTCGAGCAGACCCGACACCTCCAAGATGTCCACGAAACCCGCCGGGAGCTCGTCGGATGCACCGCTGTCGGTGTCCTCACCC
>JBPCTU010000208.1:0-2911 GCA_051011515.1 Acidimicrobiales bacterium | reverse complement strand
CTTCCCCCACTCCGAGTCGACCTGGCCGAAGTCGATGGAGTTTCTGGACACCATGTTCGACGGAGTCCCCGAGCCGGAGCGACGGGCCCTGACGTGTGACAACGCGGTCAGCTATTTCGGGTTCGAGCCGCCGGACTCGACCAGCGACTGATCTCAGATCCCGAGTGCGTGTTCTGCGGCTATCTGGCCGAAGCAGAGCGCTTCGCTGAGGTTGCTGCCATCGGCGGGGTACAGCAAACCTGAGGCCTGGCCGAGTTCGCCGGCGGCGTAGAGGCCCGGGATGGGGTCGTCGAAGGGGTCAAGAATCTGAGCATGTGCATTTCGTCGTGGACCACCCGTGGTGTTCGATCCCCCGGGCCACAGCGGCACACAGTAGAAGGGCGGGCCCTCGATCGGGATCATCGACTCTGGCGGACGTCCGAGAGGATCGGTCTGGCCCGCATCACAGGCATCGTTGTACTCAGCGATGGTCCTGGCCGCGGCGTCGGGGTCGTCGAGTCCAGCAGCTTCGGCGGCCTCGGCAATCGTGTCGCCACGGCTGATCCAGCCACGTTCGACCTCGGTCGAGTTGTCGTCGCTCCAGTCGTAGATGCCGACCGCCGGCGCACCGATATGAGTCAGCGTCAGCGGTCCCGCGTTCAATCGGGCTTCGTCGAAGAACCAGTAACAGGGCACTCTCGGACGGAGATTGCGGCCGGGGTCGAAGAGGAGGAGGTCGTAGTAGAAGTCGTGACGCAGCAACTCTTGATTGTGCTCGTTGGCGAAACGTTCGCCGAACCGATCGGTGATGACGTATCCGGGAGGGCCGATCGAGATCAAGACATTGAGGTCAGACCCGTTGGCCTGCTCGAAGTGGCCGATTGCCCGACCGATCATCTGGTTCATGTGCCACATCGATGCACCAACAGCTTGGGCCATGTGGACGCCGTCGCCGGTGTTGCCGGGGTTCCCGTAGAAGTAGACGGGGTAGGTGCGCAGGTTGTCGCGTTTGAGGTCTTCGTCGTACTCGTATCCGCCGCTGCACAAGATCACGGCTTTGGTGGCCGAGACGACGCCGTGGTCGATTTGCACTCCGGTCACCGCGCCGGAGTTGTCGGTGATGAGACGGCGGGCCGGCTGGTTCCACAGCACCTCGATTCCGCGCCGGGCCGCCGCGGCATGCAAACCGGCGAAGAGTGCGGGCCCCGCTCCGGCGTCGGCTGACAACCTCTCGCCCACGCCGCCGGGTTGAACGGCAACGATCGAGTCGGCGCCGGGGAACGAGGCGTGCTCGGCGCCCGCGGCGGCGGCCATGTCGAGGCCCCCGATGGTGTGGGCCATCCAGTCTGCGAGCTCGGTTGCACGTGCGGCCCAGACCGCCGAGATCTCACGCGCCACCATTCCGTCGGCGCAAGCGTCCAGGTACTCGGTGGCGGCCTTCGAGTCGGTGCTGACCATCACCATGCCGCCCGACATACGGGTGTTGGGAGTGTGGTTCGATTCGGGGTTCTTCTCGAGCACCAGAACCGAGGCCCCGGCATCGTTCGCCGTTACAGCAGCCGCGATCCCCGCGGCCCCATACCCCACAATGACGACATCGGCGCTGCGGTTGGTCACTGTGGCATCTCGGGTGGCCTTGGGAGCAGGGTCATCAACGCCTTGGAGAGTCCTCCGTCGACGTAGATGACCTGGCCATTGACATATGCCGCATCGTCCGACACCAGGAACGAGACCACGTTGGCGATGTCGGCCGGTTCGGCCAGTCGGCGCATGGGGATCGCTCCCGACCTGATCTCGCGTACCTCTGGATCGTCGTACACGTCTCCGGTGCCCGGTGTTGGCACCAAGCCCGGGCCAACGGCGTTGCACCGGATTCCGTGGGGTCCCCACTCGAGTGCGACCTGTTCCGTCAACGACAGGAGTGCGGCCTTGGACGGTCCGTAGGAGGCGACCGCCGGATTGGCGTGTTTGGCAGCTATTGAAACGATGTTCACGATCGCACCGCTGCCTCGCTCGATCATGGCCGGGCCAAATGCCTGCATGACATGGAACGGTCCCTTCAGGTTGACATCTATGGCGACGGCAAACTCCTCATCCGTCGTGTCGGTGAGCGAGCTGAAGATCCACGCCCCTGCGTTGTTGACGACGACATCGACCGGACCGATCTGAGCGGCGCAATCCTGCACGGCAAGTCGGTCGGTGACGTCGCACTGGACGATGCCGTCTCCGGCGGTCATGTCGAGGGGAACAACGTCGAAGCCGTCGAGGCTGAGTCGGTCGACGATTGCGGCCCCGATCCCTCGGCCCCCACCGGTGACAATTGCTCGTTTCGCCATCTTTGGATCGTAGGAGATCGGTTGGGTCGGCGCCGCCGTGATGGCTGGCCCGTTCGGAGCTCGAGAAGCCATCGCGACTCCGAGTATGCGTTCAATGTCGACGTTCATGCCCGCGCGGCCTTGGGGCGGATTCTTGCTTGATGATTGCCCGCATGCATAGGGTGGCTACTGCAGACCGAGTCGCATCGCCTAGCCCACGACGCACCACAAGCCTCTGGGAGGATTCATGAAACGACTCGTCATAGCAGTGGTCATTGCGTTGGCAACGCTCGTTCCGGCCACGCCGGCAACAGGCGCCAAGGACCCGTTCGTGGGCTCCTGGGAAGCCGTCAATCCCAACCATGGTGGCCTCGTCCACATACGTGTAGGAGGGGGCAACCACCGCATCGTTGTGACCGCCCCGATCGGCACGGTCTGCTTCGTGAACTTGGGTAGGTACGTACGGGCAACGGTCGTCGGATTCGGTGACTTCAACGAAGACGGCGACCTCACCATGGACGGCGCCGCTCACTGCAACAGCACCGGGCGCGGAGGTGGCGGGCGCATCGATGTCGGAGCGCTCACGATCACGCTGCGCGACAACGGCAACGACACGC
>JBPCTU010000207.1:0-2773 GCA_051011515.1 Acidimicrobiales bacterium | reverse complement strand
GCGAGGTCAGTCGGTGTCTGTGATCGTGTTCTTCGAGATCCCCGACGATGTGGCCCCCGCCGAACTCCAGTTCCGCATGAATCACCACGTCCACCGAACGCTGACCTACAAATTCAACTAAGCCCGCCATCCACTCAGCGTCACCAGCACTGCCCCATAACACCGGAACGGTGGGACGTTATCGGCGCCGCCCAAGGTCACTTGGGGGATACCCAGCTAGCGCTCATCTGTGTCGTTCTGGGCGGGTGGGACTCAGCCGCCGTTCGCTTCGAGATCGGCGGCCCATTCCGCCACGTACTGGGCGCGAAGGGTCCCGCCGCGCTGAGCCTCAGCGACAGAGACCCAGTCGCCGAACTCGACGCCTTGGGAGTCTTCGTTGTGGTTGAGCAACAGCCAGCTGTCAAAGCTGTCAACACCGAATACAGGGGGATACTCCAATGCCAGCTGGCTAATGCCATCGGTGGTGACGACCAGGCTGAGCGTTGTGGGAACGGGCGGCGCGCCGGCAGCGTTCTCCGCGGCCTGCAGCCACCCGAATTCACACGACACGTTCACCGTTGTTCCGGAGCTGTCGTCGGTTACCGCACATTCGGGCGACGTGAAGGTCGTCCCCTGAGCAGTGCTCCACGCCAAATACTGTTCAAAGAACGGACGCTCCATCGCCTCGAACGAGCTACCCGGCCCGGTGTACCTCTCCGACAAATCCACATCCGGTGTCAACACAACCAGGACTGCGTCAGCATCCCCGCTGTTGAACGCTTCGATGAGATCGTCGCTGACCGCCAGGGCCTCATCGCCAGTAAACGCATCGTCGTCTGACGAGCCGCACGCCGTGATCATGAGCATCCCAGCGAGGACGAGTCCACCGACAAGCAGAGCCCTCGGGATCGGCGGGCGATACACACGCCGGATCAGATTGGTTTCGAGCTTGGTCACGAGAGTTTCTCTGTCATTCGTCGAGGGTCAGTTCTGGCGTCGCTGTCCATACGACACCGTCACTGTCTGAGCTGAACGTGTCCCCGACTGCTACTAGGCCGGGGCCGCCGACGGTCACGCTGGCGATCGTGGAATAGTTGAAGAATGTTTCGTGTGGGGCTCGGGACCACGTGATCCCATCTGGTGAGGTCCAGACCCGGCCTCCCCTGTCTGTTTGCGCGGGGTAGTAGTCCGCTCCGACTGCGACAAGTCCGGAATCCACGGCCACGAGGCTCGTAACATTCCCGTAACCCCAGACCGCCTCGTCGTAGGGCAACCGGGACCAGGTGAGTCCGTCGACCGAAGTCCAAACCGCCGTGCCCTGGTCATAGAGATCCTCATTGGCGAACCATCCGCCTGCTACCAGGCCGGGGCCTCCAACGACCACCGCGGCCATCCAGTGTTCATCACCAGGACCGAACATTGCCTCGTCATAGGGGACTCGGGACCATGTGAGCCCATCGACCGAAGTCCACACTGCAGCGACCCCCCGGTCCTCCGCCTCCAACCAGGCTGATCCAACTGCTACCAGGCCCGGGCCTCCAGCGGTAACGTCCCCGATGCTGGCACCACCGAAAACCTCTTCGTCGAGGGGGACCCGGGACCAGGCAAGACCGTCAGCAGAGGTCCATACTGCGGCAGCCCCTTCAAGGAATTTCGGTCCCACGGCCACCAGCCCTGGGCCTCCGACAGTGACGCGGCCCATGTCGGCGTCACCGCCGAAGACGGTTTCGTCGTGGGGGACACGCGACCAGGTGATCCCATCAACAGAGGTCCACACGGCTGCCCCTGCGCTGGTTCCGCCGACTGCCACCAGCCCTGGGCCTCCAACGGTGACGCTACTCATCGCCGCACCCCCGAATACGGTTTCGTCGTGGGGGGCCCGGGACCAGGTGATCCCATCAACGGAGGTCCACACTGCCGCATCGCCGAATTCGCCGAGATGGCCTTCTGATTCGTAGTGCGTGCCGTCGGTTCCCACTGCCACTAGGCCAGGGCCTCCGGCCGTCACGCTCGTCATGACTGGGTCGAAACTGACGCCCTCAACGCCGAACACGGCCTCGTCGTGCGGTAACTGGGACCAGCGAAACCCGAGAGAGTCGACAACGCTGAGTGACAGACCCGGGTCGGCCTCTTCTGGCGCGGGCGTGGGATCGGGCGGGGTCGGCGACGGGACTGGCTCGGGTGTTGTTGCGGATAAGACCGGGTCGGTAACAACGTCGCTGCTGTCTCCATCAGCCACCACAACCACACCGACCACCAGGAGAATCGCTGCCGCCACCGCGAAGACAAGGGCTCGGTGCTTTCGAGGCCCGGGTGCTGGACTCTCGTCAGGGACCCGGAGCTCGAACACGGTGAGGTCGGCACCACACGACTCACAAACATCTGCCCCGGTGTCGGCGACCTCTCGATCGAATGATTCCGCGGCGGTCAAGTCGTTGTCGCCCCGGGGCAACTCAAGGCGAGCTTTGAGCTCAGCGATAGCAATCGGTGGGGCCGAAGTCTCGATCGTTTCCAGATAGCTACGAAGCTGCAGTACTACATCACGACTCATGGGACACCTCCAGGGCAGCACGAAGACGGGTTAGGCCGCGCTCGACGTTCTTGCGAACCGACGCAGGTGAACTCTCCAAGAACTCCGCGATTTGGTCATAACTCCAATCGACCCCATGTCGCAGCACGACCGCTACGCGTTGGTGCTCGGGCAGGGTGCCCAGTGCGTCGGGCAACCGCGGCTCCACCCACGGTTCATGGTGCTCTTTGACTACCGGGAAGGCCTTTGGCTGGCAACCATTGC
>JBPCTU010000206.1:0-7304 GCA_051011515.1 Acidimicrobiales bacterium | reverse complement strand
GATCATGGTCACGTACCCGCCCGACAGCCGCTTCAGCTACAGCGGAGCCGGATTCCTCGTCTTGCAGCACCTCATCGAAAAGCGTTCCGGGGTGAAGTACTCCAAACATCTCGGGGGGATGCTGGCGTCGATCGGCGCGAAAGCTGCCAGCTTCGATCTCTATCCGCCACCACACCAGTTGCTGGCGCTCGGCCACGACCAGCGCGGCCGAGCGCTCAAGGGCGGCCACGAACTCGTCCCGTGGGCGGCGGCGGGCGGGTTGTTCACCAGCGCAACAAGCATGGCCGAGGTGCTGGTCACGCTGCTCCGAGGAGGCGACGATGTCGTTGACGCTGACCTTGTGACCCAGATGATCAGCGATGGGCTTGGTGTTTTCTTCAGGCCGGGAGCTTCGGGCTCGTTCGTTCATGGCGGCGACAACGGAGGTTTTCGCGCGTCCATCACCGGGTTGCCGGAATCCATGAACGGCGCCGTTGTGCTTACGAACGGCCGCTCCAGCCAGGGAGTCACCTTGCGCCGCAACCTGGCGTCCCTTGTGTTAGATCCCTGACCTGGACCGGGGATCTCTTCCAAGCCTCCTCTTTCGGGGCGGTCCGATTGCTGAAGACGCGGCTTTGGCGGCAATGATGGGCGGGTGGAGGATCTACCCCCCAGGTATCAAGCGTTCCCTCGCGCCAACTGGGCGACACTGCGGGACGCGACTCCACTTACCCTCTCCGAGGCCGATCTCGAGGATCTGCGCGGCATCAACGAATCGGTGGACCTGGAGGAAGTGGCCGAGGTCTACCTTCCTCTCAGTCGCCTACTCAACCTCCATGTCGAAGCCACCCAACAACTGGCTGAGGTGACCGGAACCTTCCTCGGCAACAGCACGCGCCCGGTGCCCTACGTGATTGGCCTCGCAGGGAGCGTCGCCGTGGGTAAGAGCACAACTGCGCGTCTGCTTCAAGCGTTGTTGTCCCGGTGGCCCAACCACCCCAGCGTCGACCTGGTGACGACCGATGGGTTCTTGTTCCCCAACGCGGAGTTGGCGGAACGGGGCATCATGCACCGGAAGGGGTTCCCCGAGAGCTACGACCAGGGGGCACTCATCCGGTTCCTGGCCGAGGTCAAGTCCGGGCGAAGCCGAGCAGATGCGCCCGTCTACTCCCATACGGTCTACGACATCATTCCCGGGGACAAGACCACCGTCTGTCAGCCAGATGTCTTGATCATCGAGGGACTCAACGTCCTTCAGGGGCGTGCTCCCGCCGAAGCTTCCCGACCGACGACATTCGTCAGCGATTTCTTCGACTTCAGCATCTACGTCGACGCCGAAGAGGAGCACATCGAGCAATGGTACGTGGACCGGTTCCTGGCACTCAGAGACACCGTATTTCAGGACGAACGATCCTTCTTCCGGCGGTACGGCGAGCTGAGCCACGACGAAGCCATCGCCGAGGCGCGATCCATCTGGGCCACGATCAATGGACCGAACCTCCACGAGAACATCGCACCCACCCGCGACAGAAGCGATCTCGTGCTCGTGAAGAACGCAACCCACCAAGTCTCCGAGGTGTGGCTGAGACGGAGCTAGCCAGCCTCGGGCACCGGAGGTCGAGATGACAATCAACCCTGACGCGGTCGGCATCGGCGGAGAACCAATCGAGCGATCGTGGGACTCAAAGGACTGCCTGTTGTACGCGCTCGGCGTAGGCGCAGGTGCCGACGATCCTGCCCGCGAATTGGAGTTCACCACCGAGAACTCCGCCGACGTCGAGCAACGAGCGCTGCCCACCATGCCGGTTGTGCTCGCTGCCTTCGGTGGGCGCGAACGTCGGCCAATGTCGGAACTTGGAGCGGTCGACTATGCCCAAATGGTCCATAGCGCCCAACAAATCGAACTTCATCGACCGCTTGCCACAGTCGGGAACGGTCGCACGACCGCCACGATCACGGCGATTCACGACAAAGGCAAAGCGGCATTGGTCGAAGTGACCTCCACCACCGTGGATGCCGCGACCGAGACGCCGTTGTTCACCAACACCAGCCAGATGTTCTTCCGTGGCGAAGGTGGATGGGGCGGAGATCGTGGAGCCACCGACGTGTCAGCCATGCCAGACACCCCGGCGGACGAAGTGGTCACCTATCGAACCCGACCAGACCAAGCGCTCCTATACAGGTTGAACGGCGACAGGAACCCGTTGCATTCCGATCCCAGCTATGCCGCGCGAGGCGGATTTGACCGCCCCATACTGCACGGGCTGTGCACCTTCGGCTTCACCGGCCGAGCCCTGCTACACCGTGTTTGTGGTAGCGACCCCGACCGGTTTGCTGCAATGGCGGTGCGTTTCAGTTCCCCGGTCCTACCGGGCGAATCGCTCGATGTGCACATCTGGAACATCGATGACACCAAGGCTGTTTTCAAGACCATGGCCGGTCAACGCACCGTTATCGACAACGGTGTCCTCGACCATTCCTGACCAGCCCTAACAGCGCTAGAGCGGCTCAACTCTCACCTTCGGAGGCCGATAGGCGTCAGGCTATGTCTGGTCCTGCTGACCGAGAGCCGCCCGTGAGATCCTGGCCCCCACGGCGCCGGATCGCGCAGTGGTTGCCCATGGGCGTGCTCGCTCTGATTCTCTTCGCGACCGCGGTGCTCGCGTTGGAACGCAACCGCGACTTGGCGGCCTCGCAAGCGCAGCGTGAGGAACTCGCAAACCAGGAGTTCGCCTTGGAGCTCGAGAGCGCAACACAAAGTGTTCAGAGCGAGATAGACCGTCTGACCGAGCTGATGACGGGGATAACAGCCTTCGTTGGCGTGTCCGACGCCGACCCTGCGAGCGCTGTCGACCGATACCTGCTCTTCACTGGCGCAAAGGCGCGCTTCAACGGACTGCTCGATGCCGTTGCCCACGAACCCGTCCCTGGGTCGGTGCTGACGTCTCGGCCGGGAAACGGATCCGTGAGTCCCGAGCTGGAGGAGCTCGTCGGCGAGATCGACTCTGCCCTCGGGCCGGACGCCACGACGGCTCCGATGTTGACGTCGCACGAATTCCAAGGCGTTCCAGTTGTCGCGGTGACCTTCGGGCTCGACGAATTCGACGCCCAGCGAGTGTCGCTCGTGCTCGAGGCCGAGGCATTCTTGGCTCGAGCAATGACACCTACGCCGCGTGTCTCCACAACGTTGACCAACACTGATGCTCCGATCGATCAGGGTGTCGTTCATCATCCAGGCGACCCCATCGTGATCACTCGGACCCCGGTTGGCGGATTGTCGAGTCAGGTCAGCGTCGACGTCTTCGGCACCGAGTTCCAGCTGACGAGTATGGCCGGTGAGAACCTGGTCCAACCGACGAGCAGGACACAGGTCTGGGTGATTCTCATCGCCGGCGGCGCCGCCGCTTTCGGCCTCTATGCCGCGCTCCGGACTCTCACACTCTCCCGGGCGAGCGCTCTCGAGACCGCCCGCACCGCCGACCGTGAAAGAGCAAGCCTGGACCGCCGCTTCAAGGCAAGTTTCGACCTGGCCCCGATCGGAATGGCCGAACTCGACTCTGCCGGGCGACTGATGTCGGTCAACGGAGCTTTGTGCCACCAGATCGGGCTCGACCAGGAGGCCATCGTCGGCCGACCACTATCCAGCTTGGTGCACGAGGGCGATCGCCCGGCACACATCAACCGGGTCGAAAAGCTGCTGAGCGGCGCACTCGAAGTGGTCCAGGGAGAACACCGGTTCCACCACCAACAAGCCGGAACCGACGTATGGGTGAACGAGAGCATCTCAGTCATCGGCGGGGATTCCGATTCGACTCGCACGTGGTTGGTTCAGTCGCAGGACATCACCGCGCAGCGGCACGCCGCCTGGGAACTCGCTCAACAAGCGCTGCACGACGATCTCACCGGACTCCCGAATAGAGCCCTGTTCCTGAACAGGCTCAAACACGCTCTGGTTCGAGCTGATCGCAACTCGACGCGGGTAGCAGTGATGTTCATCGACGTCGATCGCTTCAAGGTCATAAACGACAGCCTCGGCCATGACACCGGCGACCAGTTCCTGGTCCAGATCTCAGGAAGAATCGGCCAAGCCATCCGCAGCGGAGACACGGTCGCACGTTTCGGAGGAGATGAGTTCGTTGTCCTCTGCGAGTCGGTGTCGGGAGAATCCGAAGCGACCGCTGCTGCCCAACGGATCCAAGAAGCATTCGAAGAACCGTTCAATCTGGGCGAGGGCCCGACCTACGCGACGGCCTCGATCGGCATCACCCTCAGCAACGAGGAAACGGAGTCGGCTGATTCACTCCTGCGCGATGCTGACGCCGCCATGTATCGAGCCAAGGACGCCGGCCGCAACCGGGCAGAGTTGTTCGACTACTCCATGAGGTCGACGATCCTCGCGCGAATGGAGATCGAGTCGCAGCTCCGTGCCGCGCTCGACAACGGCGAGATCGTCATGCACTACCAAGCAATCGTCGATCCGTTGAGCCACGAACCAGCAGGTTATGAGGCGTTGATCCGGTGGAATCACCCCGAGAAGGGACTCTTGGGTCCTGGCGCATTCCTCGAGGTAGCCGAAGAAGCGGGTCTGATCCACCTAATCGACTCCTTTGCACTCAGGAGCACATGTCAACAGATCGCCAAGTGGGTCAGGGAGTACCCAGTTGCGAGGAACCTCTATCTGACTACCAACTGGTCCGCACGTCACCTCGGCCGATTCGTGCAACAGGTGGAGCAGGTTCTGGCCGAAACCAACATCGACCCACACCAGCTCGTAATCGAGGTGACCGAAGGCTTCCTGCTCGAGGACAGCGAGGGATCAGTCGAGGCGCTCCACCAGCTGAAGACCCTCGGCGTTCAGATAGCGATCGACGACTTCGGGACGGGGTACAGCTCGATTGCCTATATCACCCAGTTCGAGGTCGCCTATCTGAAGATCGACCGGTCATTCGTTTCCAAACTCCCCGAGGATGAGGCATCGGCCGCCGTCATCGGGGCGATTGCCGACATGGCCATGCGGCTCGGGATCAAACTTGTTGCCGAAGGTGTCGAGACAGACGAACAGATCGCGATGCTCGCCTCACTTGGCACTCCGAACCTCCAGGGTTATCGGTTCGCAAAACCGAGACCGGCAGCCGACATAGAACGGCATCTCAGCGAACGGTCGGGAGAGTTGGAATCAGTGGTGCGAGACGCTGAGACCCTCTTCGCCATGCCACCAGCCTCGAGCTGACCGGCTCGACCGCTACACGTCCAGCCCAGAGCCAGGACGCGACCGCGCTCAAGGCCTGCCCGCGCAAGCCGATTGATAACCATGACCGGGTACCCGAGGACCACTCGCCTGCACCGACCACGACCCGTTGTCGTGGCCGCCTCTACTCCTCCAACGTCGCGCTTTCGGCTGGTTGGGTGTTTCGGAGCTGTGGCCGCCGGGATGCTCCTGCTCGCCGGCTGTTCGATTACTCCGATCTCCGAGGTCCAACAGCCCCCTCCCGTCGAGACCGCTCCACCAGCTCTCGCGCTGGTCGAGCCGGGCGGCACCAACGATGACGGCGAGGCTTCGAACGACTCGGTGACCGAGAACAGCGGAGTTCGAGCTCAGACGGAATCGGACGCGTTGGTTCGCAACGGCGCATCCGCTGCCTTCTTCGTAGACACCACCTCTGCGCGCATCGGTGTTCACTCGGCTCCCGGGTATGCGTTCACCAGGTTGGGTGTACTGGGCCCAGGCGACGGGCTGATTTCAACCGGACGTAGTGTCGAGGCCAGCGACGCTATGTGGCTCGAGGTGCACTGGGTGGAGACCACCGCCTGGGTGGCCGATGCCGGCTTGACTCGGATCGAGTAAACGTCAGTCGGCTACAAGTCCGATCGGGCAGCTCACTCCGGTTCCACCCAGACCGCAATATCCGTTGACGTTCTTGGCCAGATACTGCTGGTGATAATCCTCGGCGAAGAAGTAGTCCGAAGCCGGTTGGATCTCAGTCGTGATTTCCCCATACCCGGCCGCTAGCAGCTCCTGTTGGAACATGTCCTTGGCCTTCTCGGCGGTCTCTCGCTGCGTTTCGTCGTAGTAGTAGACACCACTGCGGTATTGCGTGCCGATGTCGTTGCCTTGCCGCATTCCCTGCGTCGGGTCGTGGCTCTCCCAGAACACCTTCAAGAGCTGCTCATAGCTGATTTCGGACGGGTCAAAGACAACCCTGACAACCTCGTTGTGTCCGGTCAGGCCCGAGCACACCTCCTGATATGTCGGGTTGGGTGTCAAACCTGCGGCGTAACCAACCGAAGTCGACAACACGCCCGGGAGGACCCAGAACTTCCGCTCCGCTCCCCAGAAACAACCGAGCCCGAAGAGCGCGGTCTGCGCTGTTGCCGGGAACGGCCCGTCGAGGGGAGCGTCCAGAACGAAGTGTTTGGGCGGCACCGGCATCGACTCATCACGACCCGGTAGCGCTTCGTCGGCGCTAGGGGGCTCTGTCTTGTCACGACCGAACAATCCCATGGCTGTCTCCTGTTTCTCCAGTGATCCGTTCGCTGCGGACCCAACTTCTCACCGAACCGACCAACAGTCGGGGAGTGGGTACGGAACCGACTAGGCCAACCGTACACAGCGATATGACATGTCAACCGCCTGAGATGCCCGTTGGTTCCCCAGAGAGCAAGAAACTCCGAGCTCCGAACCTGTTGTTTCGGCAAGATGGGAGCCGATCAATTCACACGGAACTCGATGCGGCGGTTCGCGGCGCGGTCTTCGTCCGACTCCTCGGGGTCGATCTTCAGCTGGGTCTCTCCGTACCCGGTCGCGTTGAGACGCGCGCCCCGAATGCCTTGTTCAACCATGTACACCTTGACGGAATCGGCGCGACGTTGAGAGAGGTCGAGGTTCACCTCGGCCGGACCGTCACTGTCGGTGTGTCCCTGGATTTCGACACGTCCGGCCCGATTGTCCTTCAAGATCGCTACTGCTTGGTCGAGGATCTCGAAGGAATCCTCGAGTATCTGGTCGCTACCCCGAGCAAAGAGGATCGGATCCAGAGTGACCAGGGCATTCAGCGCAACCTCGGTTCGCAACGTACCGGGCAAGAGCACAGCATCGACCACATGGACGACGCCATTGGTCGCATCGATGTCCTCGGTGAGGATGAGCGCATCCCCGACTCGGAACGAGCCATCAGCGAGAGCCTCGACAGGAATGGATTCTCCTTGCACCGATGGAAGGGCCGTTACCGTCGCGAGGTCTCTGGTGGTCACGGTTCCCTCGACGAGATGGTACTCGAGCACTCCGGTCAGCTCCGTTGCGTCGGCCAGCTCATCCAGCGCGATGG
>JBPCTU010000205.1:0-2655 GCA_051011515.1 Acidimicrobiales bacterium | reverse complement strand
CTTCGGCTTGAACAGGTAACGATCAGACGAAGATCGACTTCGATACGATCGCGTGACAACCAAGTGTCTGGTCGACCACTTGGGTGACTCCGAGGTCGACAGCGACCGAGCACAACGAGTAGGCGTCATCGGCCGTCATACCGAAACGTTCCGTGAGTAGCCACAGTATCTGAGTCGCAGCCATGCGCATGGCTGCGTCGAGGTCGACGTCGAAGCCGTGAGTGATCCATGCATCGGCGGTCTCCATGACCGGTGACGACACCGGCACGTCGTCGATGGCGAAAACCTGGATACGAGCGTTGATCGACGCCTCGATGGCCGTACCGCAAATCTCCCCGTCACCTTGGGCGAAATGTGGGTCTCCCACATACAACCCTCCGCCCGGACTGAAAACCGGATAACACATCGCAGAGCCAGGACCGAGGCGCCAATTGTCGACGTTGCCTCCCCAGACCCCGGGCGGCACGCTGTTCACTCTCCCGTGGTCGGGAGGCCCCACACCCATGACACCGAAGTGTGGGCGAACCGGCACCTCCACTGGCAATGAAAACGGCTCTCGAGCGACCGACCCGGGCTCCGAGATGACCCCGGGCTGGTCATACAACTCGCGGGCGCGGAAGTCGAAACCGAACATCGGGGCCGCGGTCGTGCCGAAGTGACCGGAAGCGGACTCTTTCAACTCATAGAGCGTGATCCGTTCCTTCTGGAACAGGTCGTAGAGCAAACCCCAGTTCGCCGCGCAGTTGGATCCGTATGGCATACGCGGTGCCATCTCGAGGACTCGGACCAACAAGACGTCGCCCGGCTCGACCCCATTTACGTGGATCGGCCCGGTCATGATGTGCACCCCGGGTGTGCGAACTGCGGGGGGTATGGCGTCCCAGATAGCGCGGACCCCATCGTCCATCAACAGATCTGGAGCGTCACCGGAATGGTGGGTGACCGCTTCGATGTCAATGACATCACCGCTCGACACCTCGAGCACGGGATCCATGTCGCGATCGAAGTACCCCCAGAAACAGGTGCCGGGGCTGGCCGGAAGAAGATGGTCAGGTTGGCTTGGCGGTGAGGATGCAATCGCCGCTGCGACCTGCTGAGAGAGCTGAGGACCCGTCATCGACGACCTGACGCTGCCGTGAGTTTCTTGGACACTTCACCAGACACAACGCATCGCCTCTTGCCCACAGGGTTGCTTGAACCCATGGTGGCACGGCGAACGGTTCCTCTCGGGGAGGTCCGGCCTGGAAACCGAGCGGTCACCGACGTCGGGACGTAGGGCCCTGTCAATCGGAGGCGCGACTCGCGACGCTTTCCACATCACAACGAGGCACGCTTCCGGGCGCCCTCCCTTTCTTGCCAGTCCCTGACAGGGGGCCAGCGACCCGGATCCGAGCAGGAAGAGGTGACCATGTTCAAAAGGGTGATAGTCCCAATCGATGGTTCGGATGAGTCGGCCCGGGCACTTCGACCTGCCAGCGCGATCGCTCGCTGGCTCGGGAAACCAATGGAGGTCATCGCCTTCCATCGGCCCGATGCGAGCGCCGACGATCTGCAACGACTCGTTACCCATCAGGTCGCCGAGGCCGGAGACGTGCAGCGAACAATCGAGGTGAGGCCGGCCGAGGTTACGGTCGGCGAGTCAATTGCCGAGGTTGCAGGCCGCGCAGCCGACGGTCTCATCGTTATGAGCACACGCGGGGGTGGGCGCTCCAGCGCCCTGGTTGGCAGCGTCGCTACCGAGGTCCTCGCAGCGACCCATGCCCCAGTGATGTTGATCGGGCCAAAGTGCGATGTCGGCCGAATCCGGCTCCACGGGCCGATGGTCGTCCCGGTAGGCATGGACGAGTCGGGCGCTGGACTCGACCTCGCCGCAGAGCTGGCAGCGGAATTCGGCTACCGGCCGGTGGTCGCGAACGTTGTCGACCCGGCGACATCGAGGGAGCTGGCGCGGGCACGTAGTGGACCCGGAGGCGGCGATATGGCCCCGGAGTCAGCGATGGCCGGCCGCCACGCCAAGCAGGTCGAAAAGGCGCTGGGCAGCGGAGAAATCGACTACGAGGTTCTACACGACGACAAACCAGACCGGGCCATCACTGCGCTGGCCAAGGACGTCGACGCCACGCTCATCACGATGACGACGGCGGCCCGGAGCGGTTTGGGGCGTTTGCGGGCAGGCAGCGTCACCGGCAAGGTCGTCGCCCATTCGACCTGCCCGGTCATAGCCGTCGCGCCCACCTAGGCGTTGCGGCAAGCGAACCCAGCACACCGATCCGCAAGGAACGGAGGAGACAACATGAAACTACAGACCCTGGTAGTTGGATTCGACGGGTCAGTCGATGCCCTCGAAGCCCTCGATACAGCCATTCAGTTGGCCGGCGATGAATCAGTCGTCCATGTCGTAACCGCCTACCACTACCCATCTGACCAAGAGATCGCGGATCTCATAGCGACACTGCCGGACGAATACGCGGCGGACTTCGACCGAATCGCGGTCCCCCGCCAACACCTACGACAGGCTGAGCGGGCATTGGAGGGCGCGGGGATCGACCACAAGGGATATCTCGTGGAGGGCGAGCCCGCCGGTGTAATTCTCGACATCGCTGAATCCACCAACGCCAACCTGGTTGTGGTTGGGAGCAGGGGTCTGGGCAGGAT
>JBPCTU010000204.1:0-3775 GCA_051011515.1 Acidimicrobiales bacterium | reverse complement strand
GTGTGATCGCCTGGCCCACATCGGTGACGTCCAATACGTTGACCTGAGGATTGACGCTCTGGCCCAGCTCGACGTTGATTCGACCGACTCGAACAGGTCCGCTGGTGAACACGACGGTGCCGAGTTCGAGGATGCCGGTGTCCTCCACCCCCTGCTCGTCCTGCATGTCGCGGATGACAGCTCGTGTCACCGATGTGAAGTCGTGGTCAACGGTGAGGTCGCGATCAACGACGTAGTTCAGGTCCATGAGGTTCCGTTCGAGCTGTTCGACGTCGGGTCCGTCGGTCATGTTGATCTCGAAACGCCGGTACTGGGGGATCTGTCCCTCCATCATGAGAACGGGAATGTTGTCGATCTCGAACAGCGTGTCGCCGATGTCGATGATGTCGCCTTCATCTGGCAACCAGGTGACTATTCCTGTGGAGTTGGTGGGGAAGGACCGTAGGTCTCCGAACCCGAGCGTCCCCGGGAGGGTTTCTGTCTGAATGAGGTCTCGGCGGGTGACCTCGGCTGAGTTGAGGTCGGTCGTATCGCCAGCGATCAGCCCGGTGATGGCCTCTCGTTCGTCTGGTCCGGAGTCGATCTCGGTCGCGTCCTCGGCTTCGCGTGCCTCGGTCTCATCTGCCTCGGCTTCGGTTGGTGAGGGTTCGGGCGTCTCCTCCGGGGTCTGCACTGCGAAGCCGCGGCCTTCGGCCTGGCAGGCCTCACCGGCTTCCTGGACTTCGCTCGAGTTGAGGTCGAACTCCTGGGCGATCTCTGGGCCATAACCGTTGGGGTTCGCAGCGAAGTCCGGGTCGGGCCAATCGGTGATGCCCTGCTCTCTCATACAAGCAGCGAAGTCCAGGAGCTGAGCTTCTTGTTCGGCGACCTCGGCATCGCTGGGTTGTGGAGCGAATGTCTGAAGTTGTTGCAACTCGCTTCCGCACTCTTGGAGAGACGTCAGGGCCTCGGGGTCAGACAGTGTCACGCCCCTTTCGGCCATCAATCCCAAGAAGTCCGGGTTCTCGCCGCTGTCGGTGAAGTCCTCGAGGCTGAGATCGGTGAACCCCTCGAAACCGTTGTCGCGCATGCACTGCGAGAATTCGAGAAAGGTCTGCTGGGCGTAGGCCTCGATCTCCTCCTCACTCGTTTCCCCGTCGCCGTTCGTGTCGACCTTTTCCTCGATTGGTCGGTCGTCGGGTTCCTGGGCGAACCCGATGGCCGAAACCGCGGGCTGCTCACTGCTGCTACACGCCGAGGTGGCGAGCGCGAGTAACACAACCAGAGCGAGGATTCGGGACGGACCGAACGGAATAGGTCCGGTCGTGTCGCCGATGAGGTGCGGGCGCGGTCTTGGACTCATGGTGCTCCAGCGTTGAGATCGCCCGGAAACAGTACCGCCCACGTCGATGCGCCAGTGCGCGCCGGCCGTCTCGTGGTTTGCATTGCGTCGTGCTGGTACTGGAGGGTGTCGGTGCCGGCTCGGTGCCAGACCGATGCCATAGGCCACCAACTGTTGGCCCGAAGGAGTCAAGATGGACCTCTACGAAGCGATGTACACGACGCGGTCGATGCGGCGCGTCAAACCCGACCCGATTCCCGACGATGTGCTTGGACGCATCTTCGATGCCGCCGTCCGTGGCCCTTCCGGTGGAAACAGTCACACGTTCCGGTTCGTGACAGTGACCGACAACGCAACGAAGGCCAAACTCAAGCCGCTCTACCACGATTCCTACTGGGAGCTCCAGGAAACGGCTTACGCCGGCCTCCGCGAGAAGCTAGAAAACGCCGACCCCCATGATCCGTCCATGGCTCAATCTCGCCGGATCTCGAAATCAGCTGAAGACTTCATCGAGAACTTCGAACAACATCCGATGCTGATCTTCGTGTTCGGCAAGGACCGCGGAGAGTCCACCACCTTTCCGGTGTTGTGGAACCTGTGCCTGGCGGCCAGAGCGGAAGGTCTGGGCACCTTCATCACCACGCTGCTGAAGTACCGCAAGCGAGAGGTCGAAGAACTCATCGGCATGCCCGAGGGCTTCTGGCACATGCACGCGATGATCCCGATCGGTTATCCAACAGGGCGTTGGGGTATGGCCGAACGCAATCCGATCGAGGAGTTCGTCTACTCCGAGACATGGGGGAACCCGGTGTCGTGGGAATCGACGCCCAACTGGACCGAGCCTGATGGGTACGGACGTTCGTGACCCGCGAACAACATCAACACAGGGGATCTTGACTATGGGAATGCTCGACGGAAAGACAGCGATTGTCACCGGGGGGGCGAGTGGGCTCGGTGAGGCCACTTGTCGCCTGATGGTTGCCGAGGGCGCTCGGGTGGTGGTCGCCGACATACAGGACGACAAGGGTTCCGCTGTGGCAGAGAGCTTGGGGGCGTCCGCCCAGTACGCGCATGTCGATGTGACCTCTGAGCCCGACGTGGAGCGCGTGATCGACAGTGCAGTGGATCGGTGGGGCCGACTCGACTGCATGTTCAACAACGCCGGGATCGTCGGCGCAGTAGGTCCGATCGACGAGACGCCACTGGCTGAGTGGCAGTTCTCGATCGATGTGTTGTTGAAATCGGTGTTCCTTGGTTCGAAACACGCTGCGAGGGTCATGAAACAACAAGGTGCGGGGGTGATCCTCGCGACGAGCTCGATTGCTGGTGTCCAGGGTGGGCTTGGCCCGCACGCGTACAACATGGCGAAGACCGCGATAGTCGGGTTCACCAAGAACCTGGCTGCCGAGTTGGGCCCCTACGGCGTGCGGGCGTGTGCAATCGCTCCCGGCAAACACAACACTCCGATGAATGCCGACGTGCTGTACGGAGACCCAGAGGCGCTCGAGAGATCACTCGAGTACTTCACCGAGAGAGGGACGCCGCTGCGCGGGCGACCTGGTCTCGCCGAAGACATTGCCGAAGCGGCGGTGTGGTTGAGTTCGGACCGTGCCGGGTTCGTGTCGGGTCACACCATCGTTGTTGATGGCGGGTTCACCACAGGGTCAGCAGAAGGTGCGAAGCCCGGCGGCGGGCGTTTCGGATCACACGAGCCGCTGCTACGCGAAGGTGGCAAGCGGGGCTTGAATACCTGACCGCCTTGCCGATCCGAGTATGAGCGCAGCTCGAGGCACAGCAGTGAGGGCGGCGTCGACTCTGATTGCCTCACTCCCTGAGCCGAGGCCTGGGTTGGCACCTGACTCAGATGTCGTGTTTGGGGTTGCCAGATCGTGAACGCCCGCTATTGTGTTCCGCCACGGCGCGGGCACGTCGCCTATTCGAGGATCTCCCAGCACCATGCCTACGCCGGACGAAGGTCGCGACAGAGCTGCGCCTGCCCGCAAGCGCAAGTTCGCCACGCTGGCCTTGTTGTGTCTGATTTCGCTGGTGGGTGCACTTCTCTACTCCGTGCCCAGCGCTCAGGCCCAGCGATTCACCGTTTACGTTGCACCCGGCGGATCCGACTCCAACCCGGGAACTCGGGCAAGGCCGAAAGCCACCATCGTCGCTGCGATGCAGGCCCTTCCGCAGGGCGGTGAGATCCTCATGCGAGGTGGTACTTATCGAATCGCCAACCGCTCGGGAGCCATGTGGATGGGCGGGACAGCGCAACGACCGTTGGTCGTGAAGTCCGCACCCGGCGAGCGCGCCCGTCTCGTCTCTGCCCCTGACAATCACTGCATTCTCGCACTGGGCGACTACACCCAGATTCGAAACATCACGTGCACTGGCTACAACGGGATCATGGCCTACGACGCGAACCACATCCGCATTGTCGGCAACCATGTGCACGAC
>JBPCTU010000203.1:0-4912 GCA_051011515.1 Acidimicrobiales bacterium | reverse complement strand
GTCGACGAGATGACCGGCGATCGTGGTCGAGCCGATGTCGAACGCGATACCACCGATCCGGTCGACGTAACCTGGCCAAGCTGCCGCGATGGTCGCACCCGCTCGCACTGCGACGGTTGTGTCGGAGTCCGGCACCGACACGTGTTCGCCTTGGAGGTCAAAACCCCACTCGTTCGTGAGGACGTCGACCGGATCCCCATCGGCGATGTAGTGGAGGGTGTAGACAGGATCGATTTTCAGGTCGCCCAGGTCGAGGGCCTTGCGGATTACCTGCTTGTGAATCTGGCTCTGCGGAGGAATATCGATCACAACGTCGGCGCGGATCTGGGCCGAACAGCCGAGCCTGTGAAGCGGCTCGATGGGCCGTTTCCCCTCGTATGCGCTTTCGAGCGGTCCCCACGGGCTGAGATTGTCGGGACTGGCGACTATGTCCCACTTGGCGAAGGAGCCGACGCTCGGTTCTACCTGGCAACGTCCGCAGATGCCTCGGCCTCCACACACGGTGTCGAGGTCAGCGCCAATGGAGCGCGCCGCCTCGAGCACGGTTGTGCCCTTGGGGACGCTCCCGCTGAGCCCTGACGGCGTGAAGACCACGCGCGGGTCGGCCACGGCGGATCTACTCGGCCGCTGGTCGCCGTCGGCGCCCACCACGCCGACGCCCTGCTCCTGCCTCTCCGCCAGGCTCGCGGAACTGCTGGATCCACGCGGCACAGTTGTCGTCGTTTCCCGCGAGCACGTCGGCGGCCATGATCGCCGTCTTCACCTCGGCGTGCAGCGGGTTCATGATCGCCGAGGTCATCCCTGAAGCAATCCCCATCGTCAGGAACGTGCCCGTGATGTTGTGCCGGTTGGGGAGACCGAAGCTCACATTGGACGCTCCGCAGGTGGTGTTCACCCCCAGCTCGTCGCGCAGGCGACGAACCAGGGCGAAGACCTGTTGGCCTGCGGTGCCCATCGCACCGATGGGCATGACCAGTGGATCGACGACGACGTCAGCCGCGGCAATGCCATGGTCGGCGGCTCGATGAACGATCTTTGCGGCGACGTCGAAGCGGACATCTGGGTCCTCGGAGATGCCGGTCTCGTCGTTGGAGATGGCCACCACGGCCGCGCCATGTTTGGCGACCAGCGGCAAGACTCTCTCGAGCACCTCGTCTTCGCCGGTCACAGAGTTGATGAGCGGTTTGCCCTGATAGACGGCGATTCCGGCTTCGAGAGCCTCGATGATGGATGAATCGATTGCCAGCGGAACGTCGGTGATCGACTGCACCAGCTGTATTGCCTTGGCCAACAGCGCCGGTTCGTCGGCCAGCGGGATCCCGGCATTGACGTCGAGCATGTGTGCGCCCGCTGTCACCTGCGCGATGGCATCGGCTTCGACGCGACTGAAGTCGCCGTCTTTCATCTCTTCGGCCAGCAACTTCCTGCCCGTGGGGTTGATTCGCTCGCCGATCATCACGAATGGGCGATCGAATCCGATGACCACCTCTTTGGTGGCGGAGCTGATGACGGTGTCGGTCACTGGTCTACCTCTAGTGGAGAGTTCTGTCGGCCGCTGGCCGTTGATGGGGTGGTGGTAGTCGGATCGGGAACGTCTTCGAGCCCGCCGCGACGGACGAGGTCTTCGAGGCGATCACCCGGGTAGGCAGCTTCGAGACGGGTTGCCTCCAGTTGAGCTGCCAGTTCGAGCTCCCCCGAGATCGGCGATGTTTCGCGTCGCCACTGGGTTACGTAGGAGTCGGTGTCGGTGAGCCCGGCCACGATGGCGGCCCGGTCGATGGCGGTCTGGAACCGCTGCTCGAGCATCGCCTGTTGTTTGGTGCGTCCCTGACCGACGTTCACCTGTGCCGGGATGTCGCGCCAGTAGATGGTCACGAGCTCGGGCCGGCGATTACGTCGGCTCATGATATGTGGGCCTCCCGGCGTGTGAACTGAACGACGGCGTCTTCGAGGTCACCAAATCCCGTATCGATTCGCGAGTACCGCAGGCCAAGCAGGTCGGCAGCTTCGCGAGCCTTCGCCTCGATCTCGGCGTCGTCGGTCTGGGCCAGGTAAATGAGCTTGGTGTAGTTCCCGAAATACATGTTGCGTAGTTCGGGGTGGGCATCGATTCCGAGACCGCCCATGATCAGACGTTTGAAGTGTTTCGCCAGGTAGTCGGTGAGATAGAACGCGGTCGGGTCGTTGTTGTGGATGGCATCAAAACGTTCGATGCCGGCGAAGAATTGATAACAGTGGGCACCCGGGAGCATCTCTATGCCTTCGTTTCGACACAAGGTGTCGAGGTAGCCGCCCGTGCCACAATCGGCGTAACCCAACAGGATGCGGTCGTAGTCTCCGCGCACCGTCTCGAGCCGCTCGGCAACTGCTCCGGGGATTTCGGTGGGTGTGTTGTGGAGCGCCGCTGGGAGGCATTCGACGGTCACACCCTCGAGATCGTTGAGCCTGGCGATATCCAGCAGTTCACGGGCGAGAGCTCCGCACGCCAGGATCAGCACACGGGGTGGTGACGCCTTGTTCATGCCAACGCGTTGCGGCGTTCGGTAACCAGCGTCGTGGCGATTTCGGCGGCTATCGCGGCATCGCGGCAGTAGGCATCGGCCCCGACGGCTTCGCCGAACTCTTCGTTCAGTGGGGCCCCGCCCACCAAGATGATGTAGTCGTCGCGCATGCCCTTCTCGGTGAGCGTGTCGACGACGACCTTCATGTAGGGCATGGTCGTCGTGAGCAGCGCCGACATTCCGAGAATGTCGGGTTTGTGTTCTTCCAGCGCTTCGAGGTACTCGTCGACGTCGGTGTTGATGCCGATGTCGAAGACCTCGAAGCCCGCGCCCTCGAGCATCATTGCCACCAGGTTCTTCCCGATGTCGTGGATGTCGCCCTTAACCGTGCCGATGACCACGGTACCGGCGGACTCGGCCCCTGTTTCTGCCAGCAATGGCCTGAGTATGGCCATGCCTGCCTTCATGGCGTTCGCCGCCAGAAGAACCTCGGGTACGAACAAGATGCCGTCTCGGAAGTCGATGCCGACTATGCGCATCCCTTCGACGAGAGCATCGTTGAGCACCTTGTCGGCGGGCCATCCTCGGGCCAGGAGGATGTTCGTGCCTTCGGCGATCTCGTCGGCCAACCCGTCGTAGAGATCGTCGTGCATCTGCGCTGTCAGGTCGTCGTCGTTGAGGGCGGAGAGGTCGATCTCCTCTTCGAGTTCCTCGTCGTCTGCCATGGAAGACCTCGCCTGGTGATGTTCGACCGATGTAGCGGGTGAGCGCGAGAAGTCTGTGCTACATCGTGGAACCGTACCGTATCACGGAACCTGAACTCGCCGAAAGTGTGACGGGCGTCAACCGGTGGTGGGGCCGATCGCGTCCGCAGTGCCGACGAAGGGAACACCCGTCGACCCGAAGGCATAGGTGATGAGACCGACATATACCGCGCTGGGATAGTCCGGCGCCTGTCCCGGGAGCTGACCGGACCCGTTGTAGAGGATCCACGTGTCGTCGGCCACCCCAGGACTGAGATTCGGCCTCTGCCAGTACACCGTGAGGGTGCGGTCGTCATTCCCGACTATGCGGATGTCCGCCCGCCCATCTGGCACTCGATTCGCGCCAACGTCGTTCACGCTGGAACTGCCGTCTCGGGTGTTCTTGCCCTCGACCGTGAAGTGGGTTCCACCCCGATGTCCGACCACAACATGAGACGAGTTCGTGTCGTCCAAGTTGGGAACATGCACCTGAACGCCCGCGAACACGTACGGATTGCCGTTGGGCGCCGGCGCGATCTGCGAGTTCGACTGCCGACCGACACCGATGTTGCGCACAACGACGTCGAAGGGGAACTCGACCATTCGGGCATCCAGGCGCCCCTGATCACCATGGAAGTGCAACGTGACATTGCCGACGTTGGAGGTCAACTCAGCCCGATAACGACCCTGCACTCGCGCGACCGATGGCAAGGCGGCTCGGTTGTTCGTCGTGTATCCGATCAGGGGGCCGGAACCTGCAAAGGAATCGGCAATCGACTCGGTGACCGAAGCAGTATTCTCGCACCGCTTCGCCCGATCCCGTTGCGGTCCACCGTTGCAAGTGTCGACGCCTTTACCCCCGTCGAGGGTGTCCCGGCCTGCCCGACCGAAAAGGCGGTCTCGGCCGCCTCCACCCACGAGGTTGTCGCGGCCCTTGCTGCCGTGGATCGTGTCTCTGCCAATTCGGCCTCGAACCAGATCGTCGCCCGCGCCGGCATACGCAAGATCATCACCTGCGCCGAGGTCCACAAGATCGGCGCCCGGTCCTGAGCGGACAACGTCGTTCCCGCCCCGAGAGCACACACGATCGCTCCCACCTCCCGAGTCGATAATGTCTGGACCCGCTGTGCCCATGATGACGTCGCGGCCAGGCGTGCCGACGGTGGTCACCCCGGCGACTGCTTGAATCGTGATGACTTCACCGAAGCACGTGGGCGCCCCGGCGGCAACCGGTTGAGGCACGGCCACCAGAGCAGTGATTACAGCCACCGCTGCGAAGTTCGCTACCCATTGCCGCCGCATCGTTCGCCTTCCGGTAATCGTGGCCGAAGCGCCAATACTCGAGTCGTCGATGGCGAGCCCATGATGAGTCGACCGGGCCGGAATGCCCCGGTCGAACGACCCCGCCCCGCAGTCGGTCAGCAGATGCTCGGAAGTGTTGTCTCGGCAGGCGAGGGGCTAGCCTCAGTGGTGGAAGGTTGCCAGAGCGGACGAATGGGGCGGCCTCGAAAGCCGTTGTGGTGCTTCGCATCACCATGGGTTCGAATCCCATACCTTCCGCGCGATCACTTTGGCGCTGCGATAATCCGCAGCGCTGTGTCGGCGGGGCCCCAACCCCGCCGACGTGTGCCTGTGGTGGGTTGGCAGTTGTTTTGTGCAGATGACTCT
>JBPCTU010000202.1:0-5390 GCA_051011515.1 Acidimicrobiales bacterium | reverse complement strand
GACGGGCGGGGGGGCCGTGATACCGCGAAAGGCAACGCCGGCGACGACGACATCTTCGGGGGCTTCGGCAACGACATTCTTCGCGGCGGTTTCGGCAACGACAACCTCGCCGGTGGGCCAGGAATCGACGACTGCCGGGGTGGACCGGGCCAGAACGTAGTGATCTGCTGACAACCCCTGGTACCGGGTTCGGCGGCAACGCCGCGCTCGGACCATGGTGGAGGTCAAACCCGCGCCCGGGCGGTAGTTAGGATGCTGCCATGGTTGCCAGCCTGGTCGAGCACCGACCTCAGATCGCCCGATGAGGGCCATAACTTCCCAGGTCGATACCGGCTCCAGTCAGTTCGTCGACAACTTCTCTGCCTACGACGCAATGGTCCGGCTCCTGCGAGAGCGCCAGCAGTGGGCGATCGACGGTGGGCACAATCGCGACCGATCCATCGAACGTCACCTTGGTCGCGGCAAGGTCATGGTTCGCGATCGAATCGATCTGGTCACCGACGACGGAACGCCGTTCCTCGAGCTATCAACCCTGAGCGGTTGGGGCCAGTACAACGACGAGGCGCCAGGTGCCGGAATCGTTACCGGCATCGGGCTCGTCGAAGGTGTGCCGTTCGTGTTCATCGCCAACGACGCCACAGTCAAGGGTGGGTCGTTGCTGCCGGTCTCCATAAAGAAACACGTCCGAGCGCAGGAGATAGCCGAGGAGAACGGTCTTGGCGTCATCTATCTCGTCGACTCAGGCGGTGCCTTCTTACCCCGACAGGACGAGATCTTCCCGGACAAGGATCACTTCGGAGGAAGTTTCTACCGCCAAGCGCGGCTCTCGGCCCGCGGTTTACCCCAACTCTCGGTGGTGCTCGGGGGCTGCACGGCCGGCGGCGCGTACGTACCGGCACTGAGCGACGAAGTCATCATGGTCGACGGAATCGGGCAGATCTTCCTGGGCGGCCCACCGATCGTCAAGGCCGCGCTGGGCGAGATCATCGACCCGAACGATCTCGGTGGCGCAGAGCTTCACACCCAGATTTCTGGTGTCAGCGACTATCTGGCGGACAACGAATACGAGGCCTACGGCAAGCTGCGAGAGATCTGCGCGACCACGAACCAGCGCAACATCGACAACCGTCAGGGGTGGATCGACTGGATCGAACCCGAAGATCCGCTCTATGACCCAGAGGAGATCTACGGAATCATCAGCGCTGATGATCGAATCCCCTTCGACGCCGCCGAGATCATCGCACGGATGATCGATGGGTCAAGGTTCTCGCCATTCAAACCCGAGTGGGGTGAGTCGATCGTCTGCGGGTACGCGCGGATCTGGGGCCACCTTGTCGGCATCGTCGCCAACAACGGCATCATCTTCAGCGAGTCCGCGCTCAAAGCAACTCACTTCATCGAGCTGTGCGAACAGCGGCGGATTCCTCTCTTGTTCCTGCAGAACACGTCGGGATACATGGTCGGCCGCGACTCGGAAGCGGCGGGTATAGCGAAACACGGCGCCAAGATGGTCTCGGCCGTCGCCAATGCCACCGTGCCCAAGTACACGGTGCTGATTGGCGGGTCATACGGAGCCGGCAACTACGGGATGTGTGGCCGGGGTTTCAACCCTCGGTTCCTTTTTGCCTGGCCCAATTCGAGGATCGCCACAATGGCAGCCGACACCGCCGAGACCGTCCTGGTGGACATCAGGGTTGGCGGCATGAAGGGGGCCAATACCACCGAAGCCGAACTCGACGCGATTCGAGCCGAGATCCGGGGTCAGTACGAAACCCAATCGGATCCGTACTACGCGACATCAAGACTGTGGGACGACGGCCTGATCGATCCCGTCAACACCCGCGATGCGCTCGGACTCTGCCTCTCGCTGGCGGCGCGCCAGGACGAACCCGATCCGGGCCCTGGGCTGGTGTACCGAATGTGATTGACGCGGCCTCCACGACGTCAGCGCCTCGGCGAGGACCAGCGAAGTGAGAATCCTGGTGGCGAACCGGGGCGAGATAGCGCGTCGCGTCCTACATACAGCGCACAAGCTCGGCCACGAGACAGTGGCCGTGTACGCCGAGCCCGACAAGTCGTCGCCGCATGTAGCCGAGGCAACCACGTCGGTGAATATCGGGCCGGCGGCTCTGGCTGAGTCGTATCTGTCGGCCGAGCGAATCCTCGACGCGGCCGTCCAGACGAGTGCTGACGCCGTGCACCCTGGGTATGGCTTCCTCTCGGAGAACGCAGCGTTCGCCGACGCCGTCGCCAGCAGCGGCCTCATCTGGATCGGCCCCCACCCCGGCGCAGTGACCCAAATGGGCTCGAAGATCGAAGCCCGCCGGCTGGCGATCGCAGCGGGTGTACCCGTGATCCCCGGCTACGACGCGTCACAAGATCCCGACGATCTTGAACGAGCGGCAACCGAGATCGGGTACCCAATCCTGTTGAAGGCATCAGGCGGTGGTGGCGGCAAAGGCATTCGTATCGCGCGAGACCCAACTGAGTTCGTCACCGCTCTCACCGAGGCAAGCGCCGAGGCGAAGCGGTCATTCGGCGACGACGCCATGATTGTCGAGCGTTTCATCGAGCGCCCTCGCCATATTGAGGTCCAGCTGGTCGGTGACAAACAAGGGAACGTCATCCACCTGGGCACCAGGGAGTGCTCGGTGCAGCGGCGATACCAGAAGCTGCTCGAAGAGGCGCCAGCGCCCAACCTCGACGACGATGTCCGAAACAAGCTCCACGCAGCCGCAGTGGGGCTCGCTGATTCGATCGGGTACGACTCAGCAGGGACCGTTGAGTTCATCGTGGACGCAGACGACCCGAGCAACTTCTTCTTCCTCGAGATGAACACGAGGCTCCAGGTCGAACATCCGACCACGGAGATGGTGACCGGGTTGGACCTCGTCGCTCTGCAGTTGGCCGCTGCCCAGGGTCTGGCGTTGCCTGTGGGGCAAGACGACGTCGCGATCGACGGTCACGCGATCGAAGCTCGTATCAACGCGGAGGACCCCAAGAAGGGTTTCGCACCTCAGGTCGGAACCATCACAGACCTGATTGTGCCCTCGGCCGCGCGTTGGGACAGCGGCATCGAGGTCGGTAGCGAAGTCTCGCCGCACTATGACCCCATGATCGCGAAACTGATCGTGTGGGGAGCCGACCGAGAGGCGGCCAGAACGAGTCTCGCGAACGCCATCGACGAACTACTCGTCGGCGGGATCGTCACCAACGCCGGCTTCCACAGATGGCTGATCGAGCAGCCGGTCTTCTCCAACGGGGCCATCACCACTCGATTCCTCGATGAAACAGATGTGTCCGCCTCCCTGCCCGATGCCCAACCGGCAGCTTCCGCTGCAGCTCGCGCGTGGTGGTCGGCGATCGACCTGTCCGCCTCTCCGAGTCCTTGGCGCAAGCTGGGCGGCCGTCACTTCACGCCGCACATCCGAGACCGAGCGCTCATCCTCGAACACCTCGACGGCGAGACTTTCGAGGTTCGCCAATCCGAGACTCAGTCAGCTGATGAACCCACGGTGGCTGCGGCAGCCATCGACGCGGCTCGAGTCGTGGTCAACCTCAGCGGCCAATCCCATACCTTCGACGTCATCTCCCGCTCGGATCACTGGTCGCCAGACGCGCCGGGCGGACATGGTCGCGCCAACGTGGTCGCTGCGCCATTCCCCGCTGTCATCGCCGAGGTTGCGGTTCAACCTGGTTCCGAGGTCCAGGGGGGTGACACAGTCGTCGTCATCGAGGCGATGAAAATGCTGCACACCTTGTCGGCTACTGGACCCGGCACTGTGGCTGAGGTTCGTATCAGCGCCGGCGACCAGGTGGCATCGGGCCAAGTCCTAGTCACCTTCGACACACCAGAGCCGGGAGCCGACCAATGAGCAATCGCAACGCCTACATGACAGACGAGCTACAAGCGGTCTACGACCAGACAGTTGGGTTCGTCCAGAACGAAGTGACGCCGAACGGCGACGTGTGGGAGGTCGAGGGCAAAGTTCCGCGCAGTGTCCTCCGGCAGATGGGCGAGCTGGGAATGCTCGGTCTTCGCGTTCCTGAGACGCTGGGTGGGCTCGGCCTCGGGATGTTGGCCTCTGCCACATTCAGCGAAGCTCTCGGGGCGTCCACCTATGCGGGCTTCGACGTGACCGTCTTGGTCCACACCGATATGGCTGGTCCTCACCTGGTCAACTCGGGTTCGCCCGAACAACATGATCGCTGGATGCCCGGGGTTCTCTCGGGCGAGACGATCCTCGCCATCGCGGTGACCGAACCCGATGCCGGGTCCGATGTAGCCGGACTGCGTACTACCGCTGTCCGAGATGGTGACGGCTGGCGGATCAATGGCACAAAGCTGTTCATCACCAATGCGGTGTACGGCGATGTCACGATCGTGGCGGCACGAACGAACGCTGAAGACAAGTACGGGATCTCGATGTTCCTCGTGCCCTCCGAGACCGAAGGTTTCGAGGTCGCCACAAAACTCGACAAACACGGGTGGCGATGTTCGGACACGGCGGAGCTGACGCTCGACGATGTCTGGGTGCCCGAGGACCAGCTGCTCGGCACCGAACATCGAGGGTTCTACGAGACCATGAAGAACTTCCAGAATGAACGAATGGTTCTAGTTGGTATGGGCATTGGTGCGGCACAACGCGCGATAGACATCACCAACGCTTACTGCCAAGAACGCCAAGCGTTCGGCGGCCACCTCTTCGACCTCGGTGCCATCAGGCAGCGCATGGCGATGGATCAAGCCAAGGTCGACGCAGTGCGGGCGTCGATGTACCACGCAGCATGGATGGGCGATCAGGGTGAGGACAATGTGAAGGCCATGAGCGGCGTGAAGGCATGGGGTTGTGAAGTTGTCAACCAGGTCATGTACGACTGCGTGCAGTTCCACGGCGGTATGGGTTACATGCGCGAGTCCGACATCGAACGCATGTATCGAGATGCGCGGATCCTGCCCATCGGCGGCGGTGCCACCGAAGTCATGCTCGAAGAGGTCGCCAAGCGGAGCTACTAGGCCACAGGCCATCCTCGGAGCAAGCAGCGCGACGGTAAACGAGCAGCGCGACGGTAAACGAGCAGCGCGACGGTAAGTATTGCGGACGATTCTTACCGCTCCTAGGTTTCCGACATGAAACGCACGCTCCTCGCCCCGCCTCTTGGCTCCGAGATCGACTGCGACTCGGACGGTTTCACTCGCAACCGCGCCGACATACTCGAACAGATCGCCGAGCTCGATCGGCTGCTCGACGAGGCGGGGCTGGGGGGTGGCGAGCGAGCCATGGATCGTCTGCGGGCGCGCAACAAAATGCCGATTCGCGACCGGATCCAGAACGTCCTCGACCCCGACACTCCGTTCCTCGAAATAAGTCCAACAGCCGGATATGACT
>JBPCTU010000201.1:0-3443 GCA_051011515.1 Acidimicrobiales bacterium | reverse complement strand
CTACCGAGGATTAGACGAGTGGGAGATGGCCGGCCCTCTGATCGGGCACGGATTCAACTGCGCGGTCACACAGACCGCCCTCATCCTCGAACCGGCAGGGATCGAGTCTGAGATGACCTACAAATGGGTGATCGGCTCTGGCCCTGAGTCCTCCCTGGGCGGATCGAATCAGGACTACACGCTGATCGAGGACTTCTGGCGCGACTACCGCAACTGGCTGGCAACAGCCCATCCCGACGTCGAGGCGGACATGCAGTTCGACTCCGGCGTCGTACCAACGGCAGAGAGTGTGCCATCCGCCATCGAGTACGTGGACGAGTTCGTAGCCCAATCAGACTCGTATCCCCTGACAGCGCCTGTTCCCGAGGCGAACTATTACGGCGGGCCGATCGAGCTGAGTGGGTAGACGCCCGCCGGCGTCACGCAGTCAGCGGCCGAGGGCTGTGGCGATCCGACGGAGGAAGGCACCTCGTCCCGGTCCGACGATCTTGCCGATGCGGATGCTCCGCCGAGCCTGACCGACGAGCAACGCGGCGATCAGCTCACCACCTGCGTCAAGTGCGCTGACCGGATCATCGACTGAGACCCCCGCAGCTGCGAGCCGTTCGTCGGCCATGGAGTCGTAGCGCCTTCGCCTAACCACCGGGGATTTGTAATCGGTGAGGATTCGCAGCGAGTCCACAGCACCCACGACCGTCTTGCCCCAGCGCGACGAAGCTTCGAGCCAGCGCAACGTGGTCCTCTGACGGTCCTCGAAGGCGAGCAACGCGACGAGCGAGGACCGGATAACGGAGACGACTTTCGGGCCCGCTCCCTCGAGCGACAACGCGCCGAAGCTCGCCGAATCGATGTTGAGTTCAACCGGATCGCCGATCAGGGTGACGTTTTGTCGACTGATTGTCTCTCGCCGCTGCGACGTCACCTCCTTTACCCACGCCTGCTCGCTAGTCGGCAGCCTGATGGGCACGTCGTTCGGCGCTCGTTGTAGGGCCCGTGTGACGAGCACGCCTTTCAAGATGTCACGGATGTGGTTGCGCGAAGACTTGCGGGGGAGAGCGGACTGCACCCGCACGAGGAGGCTCGCTTCGACATAACCGAGAGACTCGTTCCGCCTACGGACGTAGGTCGTGCGTGTTGGCGTGGTTCCCACAACCTGGACGAATCGTCGCCAGAGTTCGTCAACTGGCGCATCAGGTCCTGGAACCATGACTACGTGAAAGCGCCCCTGAGGTGGCTGCCAGTGCTGCACCACAGCCGGTAGGTCGTTGACCCTCCAGAACGCATCACTAGGATCACGTTGCCGACAGCGGGCAAGCCACTCCGGGAGATCCCGGCGACTCGCGTTCTTGACTGACTCCTGCCACTGCGAGGTCAGTTGACCGGCGAAGGAGCGCGTTCCGTAGACGACGTCGACCGTGCATCCATCGAGTCTCGCGAAGGTCCGTTCCACCTGAGCGGGCGCCGCTCGGACCAAGTCCTCCGAGCTGATGATGCCCGTATGGGCACCTGACCTGCGAATCTCCGCGACTAGCTCATCGAACGCCCCCTCCCACGGCGGATATGGATTGCTTGGTGCACGCTGCCACTCCAGTACTGCGCGCCCCGCCTGGTAGTGATCGAACTGTCGGATCCCTGGGAGATGGACGCCCTGACGCGCTAGCGCGCGCCGATTGCGCCACAACATCGACTGCAGATAGGTCGTGCCGGTTTTCGGCGCACCTATATGTAAGACAACACGTGGTGCTGGCGAATTGCTCACCGTCCACTCCGGCCGCTCGAATCAGGACAGTGCTGCTCGCGCAGCCGCCAAGTCGTCCGCGCCAAAAACGAGCCGAGTCTCGGTTGCGAGGTAAGCGAGGTTTATGTTGATTCCCGCGCTGCTGAGCCGATCGGCTACCTCGCCGATCACCCCGGGCCGATCGCCTTCACCCACGTCGATCACCGCAACCTCGGCTTCGGCGACAACCTCGATAGCGGCCCGGGCCAGGGCTTCCATGGTTGGAATTGGGTCCTCCACGAGCACGTGGACCTCGGTCTCGCCGCCACGACGCACAGCACAGAAACCCTCGATGTTGACGCCGTCTTCACCCAGGGCAGTCCCCAACCGCGCCAGTTCACCTGGCTGGTCCGGCAAATAGACCGTGATGTCAGTGGCCATCACCCAGGTCTAGCAGCACCCACTCGCCCTGTCAGTAGCGCGATCATGAATCGTTGAGAGCTTGCCAACCAGATCATCGAGGACTATTGGTAGATCGCGAGCTGGGAGCCGCCGATGCGAGATGTGAACAAGAGTGAATTGGCTGAGCTCGTCGCGGACTACGACCGCGCCGGCTTCGCGTACGTTCGCAGGCTGTTCGAGCCGGCCGAGCTCGCGCCGCTGATCGATGCCCTCGACGAAGGCGGGGGATCTCCGGGCGGATTCGCGGTCACCGACAGCGAAGGCGGCCAACAGGAGTTGTCCGTCTGGCTCGAGCTCGGCAACGACCTGATCGGCGTCATCCCGCGCCTCGAGCCGATAGTTGCCATCGCGACTGCTGCGGTCGGCGAACCCGTGTACCACTGGCACTCGAAACTGTCCTGGAAACGACCAGGGACCACCTCGCTGTGGGACTGGCATCAGGATTACGGCTTCTGGTCCGAGTTCGGCGTAGCAAGACCGGCAATGTGCACGATCGCTGTCGCGCTCGGGCCAGTCGACACGGCCAACGGCTGCCTACAACTTGTCCCCGCGTCGCATCTTCTAGGCGCACTGCCGGTCGAGTCCGTGGGCCAAACCCGGGCATCCGAGCCCACGGCGGTGGCCGCAGCGATCGAATCGGACGGGATCGAGCACTGCGAGCTGGAGCCCGGCGATGCCGTGGTCTTCCATGCGAACACCCTCCATGGCTCGGGTCCGAACGCCTCGAGCCGCCCCCGGACGATGCTCATGAGCTCCTACAACGCTCTGACGAACCCACCGACGGGCACTACTCACTACGCGCCGTCACGCTTGGACGTCGTGCCTCCCACGGCCCTAGCCAACGGCGAACGAGCGGTCTTTGGTTCGTCGCAACTCATCGACCCCGAGACTGAGGCGTTGAACCAGGGCCTGACCACGACGATGAACGACCACCCCTGACCGTGTGTCGGGTTCCGGGTGACATCCGGACATAGATGGTGTGAGAGTGGGAGTTCACAAGTTCGGGGCCATTGATGAGTTCACCCGAGGAGCAACGGTTCACCGAGATCTATGTGAAGCACTACGCGCACGTGCTCGGTTACGCACTTCGGAGATGTGACCCCGACGATGCCGGCGACCTAACCGCCGAGGTGTTCAGGGTCCCTTGTGGCGCGTGTTGGCCTGTGAGCGCTTTACTAAGTGATGGACGGATCGACCGCTCAGGCGTTTACGGAGTTCTTCGAAACCACTGAACCCAAGCTGCGCCGTGCGTTGATCAGTGTCT
>JBPCTU010000200.1:0-7644 GCA_051011515.1 Acidimicrobiales bacterium | reverse complement strand
CTCCTACACCTACAACTCGGGCCCGGCAGCCGGGTTGGTCGGGAGCTACGAGCTCGGCCGTGAATTGGATGTGGGTGGTACCGGGCTGACGCTCGATATTGGCGGAACGTCGACCGACATCGGCTCGATCGGCGACAGCTTCGCCGGTGTCGAAGAGGCGATCACGGTAGATGGCATAACCGTCGACGTGCCGTCGATTGTTGCCGAATCACTCGGCGGTGGCGGCGGTTCGATTGCTCGCCTGGAGGACGGCTCCGTGGAGGTTGGCCCCCAGAGTGCCGGGGCGCTTCCGGGCCCGATGTGTTACGGCCTTGGTGGTGAGGCTCCAACGGTCACCGATGCGAACTTGGTGTTGGGGTACCTCGATGGCGACACCTTCCTCGGCGGCCGTCGCAGTCTCGATGTGGAGGCTGCCACCGAAGGAATCCGCACCCAGATCGCTGATCCGCTCGGGATCTCGGTTCCTGAAGCCGCTTGGCTCATCCGCCAGCGGGTCGACGAGATCGTTGCGGCGGGTTTGACACGTTATGCCGAGAGCCGCGGGTTGGCTCCAACCGCGGTGTTCGCGTACGGCGGTGGTGGAGCCACCCATGTGAGCACGGTCGCGGACCTGCTCGGCATCCCGACCGCCTACTGCTTTCCCATGAGCCCGGTCTTCAGCGCTTATGGCTCCTCCCGCATGGATGTGAGCCATCTCTACGAAACCGCTCTTATTGGCGCGAACAACGGCGCCGGAGTTGATGTCGGGTCTCTTGTCGCCGCGATGACCGAGGAAGCGGCGCGAGACATGCTGGGCGAAGGATTCGATCCTGACTTGGTCCAGTACCAGGTCGAGGCTGGTGTCAGCCCGGCTGCTGCACCTAGTTCTCGCATATTCGTGGCAGTTGGAGATGCGAGTGGCTCGGTTCCGGCCGCCCAGGTAGCCCAAGCCGCAGCAGCCGGTCTCGGCGATCGTGGAACCGATGCGAACGGCGACGACATGGTGTGGGAGAGCGTTCGACTCAGGGCAGTTGCCGCCACGCCTCATCCCGAATTGGCGAGCCCAGCGTATGACGGCGTCTATTCGCCAAAAGCGGCTGGCGAAACCAGGCGGGTGTGGACGGGTTCTGATTTCGAAGACGTGGCCGTTCACGATCTTGGCGATTTGGCCACAGGCGACAGTGTCGCCGGCCCGGCGATCATCGAGAGCGAGTTCACCAGCATTGGCGTCAGCGGAGCCCGCGAAGCGCGTATTGACGGAGCCGGCAACGTCGTGCTCGTGACAAAAGACTGATTCGAGAAGGAGCGAAAGTGGCTGAAACGGCATCCAGAAGGCAGATCGGCGAGTATCTCGATGTTGATCTGGTGTCCGAACAGTGGTTGTGCAACCGCTGCGATCACCCGCTTGGTTCGGCGCGCAAGAACTACAAAGAGGGCTGTCTCATCCGCGATCGCGATCCCACCGAAATCCACCGGCCCGTGGTCGAAGGCGACTACACGTTTGCGCCGGACCCGGAGTGGTGCAGGATCGTGGAGTTCTACTGCCCGAGTTGCGCCGTGATGATCGAGAGCGAGTACTTGCCGCCTGGCCATCCTCTGACCCATGACATCGAGTTGGACATTGATGCGCTGAAGCGCGAGCTAGAGGCCTGATATGACGATGACCGACCAGCCGAAGAACTTCGCTGTTGATCTGGACATCGGTGGCACGTTTACGGACTGCTACGTGTCCTACGACGGTGGCTACACGATGGGCAAGTCGTCGACCACCCGGTACGACGTCTCGGTCGGCGCTCTGAGAGCTATCGAGGCGGCCGGTGACAACATCGGTCTTTCCCTGGAAGACCTACTGATCGACTGTTCCTCGGTCCGGTATTCGACCACCATTTCGATGAACACCCTCATCGAACGGACGGGCCCGAAGTTGGCGCTGATCACGACCGCCGGATTCGAAGACGTTACGATCATGGGCCGAGCTCGGTCGTGGGTCGATGGGCGTCAACCCGACGAAGTGCGAAACAAAGCTGCAGCGCACAAGCCGGTGCCGATTGTCCCGAGAGACATGATCGCCGGGGTGAAGGAGCGCGTGGATTGGTCGGGCGATGTCGTCGAACCCCTCGACCGCGACGATGTCATCGATCAGGTTCACAAACTGGTCGACAAGGGTGCAATGGGCTTCGTCGTCTCGTTGCTGTGGTCCTTTGCCAACCCGGAACACGAGATCCAGGTACGCGAGATAATCGATGAGCTGTACCCGGAGAAGTACCTGGGAGCGATGCCGGTTCTGCTGTCCCATGAGATCTCGCCGACCAGCGGCGAATACCCACGGACGATGGCCACACTCCTCAGCGCATACATGCACCGAGATCTGTCTCACGAACTCCGATCTCTCAGCGACGAGTTGAGAAGCCGTAACTACAACAAGCCGGTTCTGCTGGTGAACAACACCGGCGCTGTGTCCAAGGTCATCAAGACCCCGGCCTTGAACACCTATGCATCCGGCCCGGTGGCCGGGCTGTTGGGTGGTGCAAGGCTATGTGCCGAGTACGGCATCGACAATGCGGTGCTCACCGACATGGGTGGCACGAGCTTCGATGCGAGCCTCGTGGTGGACGGAAGTCCCCGCTATTACAGCTACCACCCGGTCATCGAGCATTTTTTCGTGAGCATCCCGATGCTCGAAGTCAGCACTATCGGCGCGGGCGGCGGATCCATCGCATGGGTGAACGAGCTCACCGAACGGTTGGCCGTGGGGCCACAGAGCGCCGGCGCCATGCCCGGTCCAGCGTGTTACGACGTCGGCGGGCGGGAGCCTACGGTCACCGACGCCGACGTGATCCTCGGGTACATCGATCCCGACCGTTTCGTTGGTGGTCGGATCAAACTGAATGCCGAGCGGGCCCACATGATCATGGAGTCCAAGATCGCCAAACCCCTGGGCGTCGACGTTGCCGAAGCCGCTTCGATGGTGAAGCAGATGGTCGACGGCCATGCCGGCAACGATTTGTTCAAGAACATCGCACTCAGGGGTCTCAAACCAGAAGAGTTCGCGGTCTTCTCGTACGGTGGCGCCGGCGGTACTCATGCTGTGGGTTATACGTCCCACCTGGGCGCAGGTGGACCAATCTATGTCTTCCCGTTCTCGCCGGTGTTCTGTGCGTTTGGGTCAGCGGTCTCCGACATCGCCCACGTCTATCAAGCCGACGATCTCCTCACCGTCCTCTCTGCTGGAGCAAACGACGTGGTGCTCGACACCGCCGCGTACAACAAGGCCGTGGATGGGTTGTTCCACAGGGCTCAGAAGGGCCTGGCGGAGGATGGATTCGATCCGGCGAAAGCGGAGTACATACTCGAGCTGGAGATGCGGTACGGCTCTCAAATCCAAAACACTGTGGTGCGTTCCCCTCTGCTCCGCGTCGAGACCGAAGAAGAGATCGGGCGCCTTGTCGACGCCTTCGCTCAGCAATACGCCGAGCTGTGGGGACCCGGGTCCGCCTATCCCCAGGGCGGCGTCGAGATCAACCTGTTCCGCCTGCGCGCATCAATCCCGTCCGATCGAGCCCAGCTGCCGACCTACAGCATGGGGAGCCCCGATCCGGGCGGTGCCCTCGTTGGGAACCGTGACGCCTACTGGAGCGGCCGATACATAACAACCTCGGTCTACGACCTCGGCAAACTTGCCCCCGGCAATGTCGTCGTCGGTCCGGTCTTGGTCGAGAGCGACACCACAACGATCGTGATACCGGAGGAGTGGGAATGTCAGATCGATCAACACGAAACAGCGGTTATCCGCCAAAGCTGACCTCACCCTCCGACCCCAATCCCCGACCTACCCAGCTACAACAGTCAGAAAGGACCCTGACGTGGCCATCGAATTGAGAGAAATCGAGCTTCCAGACATCGAGCTGTCCGACCTGGATCTCCTCGACCGAATGCATCCCGAGAAGCCGTCGGTAGCGGAACGCGAGAACGCCGAGGCGATGAGCGACACCGAGTTCGCGATCTTTCGGCACAAGCTCGCGACGATCGCAACCGAAGGCAAGGAGGTCATGGCCAAGCTGGGAGTCTCGACCCCGTTGCGGAGCGAGGACAGCGGTACCGGAATCTTTACTGCTGCTGGAGACATGGCGGGTTCGGCCGCCGGCGTGTACTACCACGCCTTGAGCGGCCAACTACCGATCAAGTACACGCTGGGCAAGTGGGTGAACGACAGTGTCCTTTCGGTCGACGATGGCGACATCTTCTTCTCCACAGATCCCACCTATGGGGCAACCCACACACCCGACCAGATCGCCTTCATGCCAGTGCAAGCCGACGGCATTCTCGTCGGCTGGGTGACCGCAGTCGCCCATCAGTCCGATGTGGGGGGCCAGGAGCCTGGCCTGTCGGCACGAGCTGGCAACGCCTGGTGCGACGGCATGCGGATTCTGCCGCAGAAGATCGGCGAGAACCTCGAGCTGCGCGAGGACCTCGTCCAGTCCATCGGCAATATGACGCGCGTGCCCGACGAGCAGGTGCTCGACCTCAAGGCCCGAGTGGCCGCGTGTACCCGGATGCGCGAGCGCTTGATGAGGCTGATCGACGAGACCGGACGAGACCGGTTCATTGGTGCGCTGCGTCGATGTGTTGATGATGGGCGGATCCAGGTTCGACGCCGGCTGCAAGAGTTCAACGACGGCACCTATCGCGCCACCGTCTTCATCGATGGGGTCGGCGGTGACATGGGGCTACAGCGGATTCATTGCTGTGTAACCAAGCAGGGCGAGGAACTACGAGTCGACCTCAGCGGCACCTCGCCGCAGAACCCGTTCGCATTCAACGCTTATGCCAACATGCCCGTCGCCACGTTGGCCAACCCGTTCTTCAGCTACCTCCTCAGCGACGTCCCTCCGAGCATCGGCCTGTTGGACCAGATAGAGGTGCACGTTCCCGACGGCACCATCCTGAGCGCATCGCCTGATGCCGCAGTCTCGTGCTCGTTGTGGCCAACTTTCCTCTTGCAGGCGGCGGCTCATTGTTGCCTCACGAAGATGGCGTTCGACAGCAACCACCGTGACAAGTTGTCGGCGACGCAGAGCGCCAACGCTGTCGGCGGTTACGGCATCGGCGTGAACCAGCACGGACTGCTGGCCGCCGACCTTTACGTCGACCCTGTGAACGGATCTGGGGGTGGAGCGCGTCCCGACGCCGATGGCGTCGACGTGTTCACCGGCATCTGGGGCAACTACATGGACACCAATGACGCCGAAGAGGTCGAGATTCGAGGACCGTACTTCAAGCTCTACAGCCGCATCACCACTGATGGCGGAGGGTTTGGCCGCTTCCGTGGTGGTTCCGGCCAAGACACCGCATACATCGCCCACAAGGTGCCCGATGTGCTCATGCACGGCACTATGGGATTCGGTAGCAAGTTCCCCACTGGTCCCGGCCTCTATGGCGGCTACGCCGGCAACACGACCCCCGGCGTATTCATCAAGGGGTCGAACATCAAGGAACTCATGGCAGCAGGCGAATGGAAGCCGCCAGGCTCGACCGCAGATCTGGTCGAGGATGACGCGGTGACCGGCGACTACGTGTTCGACTACGCCACCTACCCGATCCAACTCCTGGGCGACGGCGACGTCTTCATGATGGTCGGAGCAGGAGGTGGAGGTTGGGGTGACGCCCTCGACCGAGATCCTGAGTTGGTCATGGCTGACCTCCGCTCGGGTGTGACATCGGACCACGCTGTGGCAGATATCTACAAGGTTGCCTATGACGAGGACAGCCTGTTGGTCGACACCGAACAGACCGAGCAACTCCGCGCCGACGCGAAGGCCGAACGGTTGAGCGAAGGTATGCCATATGCCGAGTTCATGCAGGAGTGGGAGCAGACCTCGCCTCCTGAGGCCGCGCTCACCTACTTCGGGGAGTGGCCCGGCCAGCCTGCGTGAGCAGCGCCAACCGCGTATCAACTCGCTCTCGGCTAGAGGGCTCGTTTCAGCCGTGGACATACAGCTTGGCCGCCAACGTGCGCCAGGTTGGGTTGCAAGAGATGGCGTCTGACAGTGCCACTATGGCTTCGGCGGTGGTGGAGTGCACCAGGCTGTTCAAGCCGCCCGTCGCCTCGGTCAACCTCGATCCCACAGTGTGGGCGGAAGGTTGCGGGGCGACGGTCGATTGGGCGTCCGGACGCCCTGAGATCGTCGATGCAGGTCCCGGCGATCCGGATCCCGATGTTGTCATGGCGTCGGCTCGTACCGAGGCCGTCCTTCATGCCGTCGAGCGCGTCCGAGGCGCGGTTCCAGGCACGCCACTAGGGGTTGGGGTCCCGGGTCCCGCCACCCTGGCGGGGATGATCGGCTTGAGCGACGCCACGTCGAGTTCGACCCAGTTCGCCATCGGCGAGGTGTTGAGCGAAGCCACCCGGGCGCTGTGTGAGGCAGGCGTCGACCTCATCGTCGTGATGGAGGACCCGGCATTGGACGAACCGGATCTTCGACCGTGGATAGCCGCCGGCCAAGTCGGGCGGGTCATGACAATTGCCGGTCACTACTCGTCTGAGGTTCTCCTGCTTGCTGCCGGAGCAGAGTTCTCAGCCGAATCGGCTGAGCCGCTCGCGGGTCTCGACTACTTCGTGGCGTACGATCCGACTCCGGCGATGAACGGATGTCTGACCGGGAGGGTTCTCGAGGGCATCGGCGGCCTAGGTGAGCAAGACGAGGTCGATGTCGCTGCAGGTAGTCGTGATGGCGCCGGCTTTACGACCGTTGCGTGGGATCTTCCGCCAACGGCTGATCCGGCGGCGGTGTTGCGCGACATCAAAACGTTGCGAGAGATCTCGTGACAGCTGCCTCGATGCACTCCAGCATCCCGGCGGTGGTGTTGTCGCGGGCAAGTGAGATTCCGGACGCCGTGGCAGTTGTCTCCGGCGGGATCGCGACGACGTACGGTGAGTTAGCCGACCAGGTCGCCCGCGTGGGTAGAGCGATGCTTGCCGCCGGCGTTTGCCGTGGCGACCGGGTGGCGATATGGGCACCGAACTCCCACCGGTGGATTCTGACTGCGCTAGGTGCGCAATCGGTCGGTGCTGCCATTGTGCCGATCAACACTCGTTACAAGACTGATGAAGCTGCGTTCCCGTTGGCTCGCACCGGAGCGCGGGTGCTCGTGGCCTCGGCCGGTTTCATGGGCATCGACCCGAGCGCCGCCGCGACCACCGCAACCCGACACACCGGACAGAGCGTCCGCGTCATCGATGTCAACGATGGCGACCAGGCTGAATCGGGCGGAGGATCGTGGGGCGACTTCCTTCATGGTGGCGATGACGTCGAACCCGACCAATGGACCGTCGAGGTGGATGCGGTGGCGGCCGACGACCTCAGTGATGTCATGTTCACTTCGGGAAGTACTGGCAAACCCAAGGGCGTGCGCCACCTCCACGGGCCAACGATCAGACAGACTTTCAACACGATTGCCGAGAACGGGATCGTGGCGACAGACCGGTACCTCATCGTCAACCCGTTCTTCCACGTGTTCGGCTACACGGGAGGGTGGGTGCCGGGATTGTTCTCCGGCTGCACCGTCTATCCCCTGCCTACATTTGACGTCGATCAGGTCCTCGACATGGTCGAGCAGGAGTCGATCACATATTTTCCCGGTCCGCCCACGATCTTCCACTCGATC
>JBPCTU010000199.1:0-5579 GCA_051011515.1 Acidimicrobiales bacterium | reverse complement strand
GGCCTGGATCCCGCTCGACGCGCTGCGGCGGATGACATTCAGGCTGCCTACCTGGCCGCCGATCGCTTGGCGATGCTGAACCAGACCCGCTCTGACTGGGCGTTCATCGGCGCGAGCCTGATCGCTGCCGGAATGGGGTTCGCGTTCCTGTGGTTCGCCAAGATCGACGACAACCTGATCTGGCTCTACGCCTACTTGGTGTTGTTCGCTGTCGGCTACGCGTTGTTCCGGATGGCGCATTCCAAACGCTGGCTGCACAACCACCTGTCGTTTCGCGTGCTCGCAGAGACGCTCCGCGTGCGCTACTTCATGTCCTTGCTGGGTTTGGATGAACGCGTCGATGTCCGACGCGTCATGGCTCAAACCGGAGTCTCCTCGTTCCCGGGCTTTGCCTGGGCCCGCGAAGCGGATCGCGTCGGTGTCCCGCTCGCGCAAGGTCTTCCCACGTCGATCGGTTCTCGAGGTGAGCTCGTCAACGTTCACTGGGTCGACGATCAGGCCGCGTACTTCGGCCGGAAGGTCGAACAGCTCGAGACTCGCCATGAACGCCTGGAGCTCGTGCAACGGGTGCTCTATGTGCTGTCGTTCCTGGCAGTCCTTGCCATCATCGCGTACGGGTCTGACCTCAAGAAGGTCTACCTGCCCGGTGACGTGAGTATGAAGACAGCGCTGATATTCCTCATGGGACTGCTGCCTCTGTGGCTGACATTGTGGGAGCTCCACCAAGGGCGAATGGCCACTCGCGAGCTTCTGTGGCAGTTCCGTAACCAGGCAACGATCTTCAGCCGAGCGTCGGCTGAGCTCGAGGTTCCCGGTCACGACGATGCGAAGGCCCAGATCTACGTCGACCTCGCGGAGCGGTCGTTGTTCGAGACGTACTTGTGGACCATCCACAGGTTCCATCGCGAGTTCAGCCCGCCGTCCGGGGGCTGATCCGATCATGGCCGACGACGTCGACGCCTTCTCCTCGCAACTCTCACAGCTACGCCACGTACTCCGCGCTCCTGTGGCCCAGATCATCGGCTACGCAGAAATGATGATCGAGGATCTGAGTGGAGACATTGAGCCCGAGATGGTCCGTGACCTCCAGGCGATTGCGAGTTCGGGGGAACGGCTCGTCGCAATGATCGAGGAACACCTCGGCCCGGCCAAGCGCAGCGCTGAAGAACTGAACCTGCCCGAAGCGCAGTTCCAGCTGCGTCTCCAACTCAACCACATTTCCGGCTACACCGAAATGCTCCGCGAGGTCGGGGAGGAGGAAGACCTTGACGAGATAGTCGACGACCTGGACCGGATCGCAGGAGCCGAGCGTCGACTCGTCGCGCTGCTCGAGACGCAGCTCCAGGAGCAGTCTTTCGAGGCAGACACAGCGATGACGCCCGAACCAGACACCGACCCCAGCCTCAGAGCTGCCTCTCTGCAGCTGGATGTACTGGCTCAAGGCGGCAGGCTGCTGGTGGTCGACACAGACGAGACGAACCGCGATCTATTGCAGCGCCGCATGACCAAACTGGGCTTCGAGATCGGAACAGCCGCGGGAGGAGAAGCCGCCCTCCAAGCGGTGCAGACCCAGGAGTTCGACCTCGTTCTGATGGAGCTCATGATGGACGGGGTGTCGGGGCTCGAGGTCCTGCGTCGGCTGAAGGACGACCCCGCGACAAGAGAACTCCCCGTGATCATGCTCTCGACTGTCGACGACCTCGATCAGATGGTCGAGTGTGTTCTAGCCGGAGCCGACGACTACCTCATCAGCCCGATACGTCCGATTCTTCTTCAAGCTCGGATCGGGGCGTCGCTGGAGAAGATCAGGTTGCGTCGCCGGTTCACCCGTCAGCTCCGGGTATTCATCTCTTCACCCGGCGATGTCATCCCCGAGCGCAGAATCGTCAAGCAGGCCATACAGCAGCTCGACGATGAGTACGGTCGTGAGGTCCAGCTCGTTCCTGTGCTCTGGGAGGAAGAACCCCTGGTCGCCTCGGAGACCTTCCAGACACAGATCGTCGAACCGCGCGACACCGACATCTACCTCGCGATCCTGTGGTCGCGCATCGGTTCACCCGTGCCCAAGACAATCGTTCGGCCCGACGGAACCCAGTACGAGTCAGGCACTGCCTACGAGTTCGAGGACGCCATGAGCAGCTTTAGAGAAACCGGGAGTCCCCAGATGCTCATGTACCGCAAGACCGGCGCACCCATGGTCGACCTTACGGACCGCGAAGCCGTCATGGACCGACTGGAACAGCTGGAAAGCCTGGATCGATACATCGACCGGTGGTTCCGAGGGCCCGATGGGTCATTCCTCGGTGCGTTCCACGAGTTCTCCGAGCCAGAGCAGTTCGAATCGATGCTTTCCGTACACCTGCGAAAGCTGATCGACCGGTGGTTGGAAGAACACGACACCGACGAACCGCGCTGATCTCGTAAGGGCCTCACCGTTGACGAAGCCGGGAGGTCGGCTGGACCAGCGGGTCCCCTTCCTTTACCACTCCGGGGGTAACTAGGGTGGACTGACAATGGCCCCGGACACAAACGGAGAGGTCGAGCGGCTGACCGCAGAGCTGGCAGAAGCGGAGACGCGGGCACAAGAAGCGGCGGCGGTAAAACGCACGTTTCTGCGCAACATGAGTCATGAGCTCCGCACTCCGCTCAACGCGATCATCGGCTACAGCGACATCCTGTTGGAGGAGGCAGAGGACCTCGACGAGGAACGTGAGATCTTCGTCACCGACCTCGAGAAAATTCGAATGTCGGGCAGGAACCTGTTGACCCTCGTCAACGACGTCCTCGACATGTCGAAGATCGAGGCCGGCGACAGCGAGCTCTACTACGAGGAGGTCGACCTTCGCGAGCTCCTCTTCGACATTGCTCACGCGGTTGGCGACGCCGTAGAACACGGCCGAAACGAGCTTCACGTCGAACTGGATCCAGCGTTGCGCACGATGTTCACCGACCGCACGAAGGTGAGGCAGGTGTTGCTCGAACTGGTCCGTAACGCAGCACGATTCACACAGGACGGACATATCCACGTCGCGGTCGAATCACTGGACGACGGCCCCGAGGCCATGGTCTCGATCGTCGTGCGCGATGACGGGCAGGGCATCGCTCAGAGCGAGCTCGAAAGCATCTTCCACAGTTTCCGCCAGGCCGACGATTCGACGACCCGTGAGCACGACGGCGCGGGATTGGGCCTGGCTCTCTGCCGCGAATTCTGCCACAGCCTTCGGGGCGAGCTGACGGTCGAGAGCCGCGTGGGGGAGGGCACCGAGTTCACGGTGACGATCCCGCTGGTCAGTTCGACAACTCGGATCGAAGAGATCTCACCAATGGACCTGCTCGATCTCTGGGCGAGTATCGAGCAGGAGGTTCATGACGCGCCGACGCTCGAGCAAGCCGCTCAAGCACTGGCTGTCGCATTCCACACCCGCCTGTCCGATTCCACGGTCTTGGCCCGGGTGTTCGTGACAGCAGATCTTGCCGAGTTGCCCGCTGACACCCGGCGTTTCGTCAAGGCGAAAGCGGAGCGATTGGGTGGCGCCGGCCAACTCCAGAATTCCACACCCGTACTCACGCTCCTCGGTACGTGCGGGGTTGATCCAGAGTGGTCGAACCGGCACCTTTCAGAGGACCATGCCGGCATTCCACTTATCTCCGCCGAGTTCGTCCAGAACATTCCCATGATGTCGGCATTGCTCAAGGACCTTGGGTTGCCGCTCGACTGGATGGAACGCAACAGCTCCAGCCTCATACAACGGACCATCGGCGAGAGTGCTGGACTCTTCTTCGTCGAGAATGCGGCACTGGCGACCGACGATCAGGGCCGCAAGATAATTCCGGCGCAAGACTTCGTGAACGATCACGGCGTCGGCAGTGTGTTTGGCCTCAGCGGCGCCTACGCGGGAGACGAGATTCTCGTCGTCATCGCGTTCTGCAGCGAGCAGTTCCCCAAGGCTGTGGCCGAGCGGTTTCTTCCTCTTCTGGGTCTGTTCAAAGGCGGAACGTCCGAGCTCGTTGCAGACGGCAGAATCTTCAGGGGTTGACGTCGACGACCGGTGCTGCTCCACGGCTTCGCCTACAAGCGCTGAGTCACATAGCGAGGTTTTCGCGGCCCATCGACCCCAATCAGGCCTCGGCTGGCTGAGGTGCCAGGTTTCTTGGCGCGAAACTCATCGACTCGGCGAGGTCGGTCGTGCCGATCTTGGTGACCGTGCCTCGCCCAAGCTTGAAGTTGTAACGCAGGCTGATGGGGTTGGCGCTGGAGTCTGCGGAGGTAACGGTGTTGGCCGGCGAGCCCGGATACAAGAAGTACGTGTACGTCACGCCGGGGGGCACGATGTCGGAGACGTAGGCCACCGCGGTGAACGAACCCGAGTGGTCGTTCCCTTCCGGATCAAGAACGTTGGCGTTTTCGATCGACAACAGATCTCCCCGCTCAATACCGCGGTCAGCCGCATCGTCGGGATGGATCTCGAGGAAGTTCATCGGCCACCGCTGGACCGAGTCAGTCCGTCGGACAAAGTCGAACATGTTGTTCCAGACCGCGTTGACTCGGCCGTTCAGCACCCAGAGTTCCCCGTCGCGCGGACCGAGGGTTTCATTGCGAGCTGCAACCTGATCCCAGTCCGGAAAGACGAAGTTCGCCTTGCCTGAGTTCGACTTGAACTTCAGGTCACTGTGTAGCCGGACCGTCTCGACGAGCTCGCCGTTCTCGAGGGACAGAGGCGTCTGGAGCCCCTGGGTTCCGTACTCTCTGAGCAGCTCGTGGCCGGTCTTGCCTTCGGCCCTGGCCTTCTCCACCAGCGCGGCAAACGCTCGCCGCCCACCACCCGAGCGTTCGGAAGCCAACTCGAACAGCTCATTGCTGTCGGACCAGTCAAAGTCTTCGAACCCCATTCGTTGAGCGACCTGACTGAAGATCCACCAGTCCGGCCTCGCCTCCCCGGGCGGATCCATGAACTTCTCGTATATACGCAGCCGACGCTCAGCGTTGTTGCGAGCGAAGTCCTCCTCGCCCCAAGTGGCAGCAGGCAGCACGATGTCGGCAAACGGAGTCGAGTCGTTCTCATAGATCTCTTGGTGGACGATGACCGTTCCACCGGCGTCCATCCGAGCCTTGAGGAGCTCGAGAGCTCGATCTGGGTCCGTCGAGTCGACCGCTGGGCCCACACCGACGAGCTCCGCGACCTTTCTCGTAAGCGCAGCGGTGCCGCCCATGGCCCCGAGCCAGTTCGTGCCCACGATCCACCTGAATCGCGTCTTGCCCTCGAAGAGCCACCGTTCGGTGTCCATCTCGATCTTGTGGCCCTGGTAATCGTGGGGTGACTTGTCGAGCGGGTAGCCGGCGCCCTTCTGTCCACCTCTTTGGTGTCCGCCCATACGAGTAGTCGCGCGTCCTTCTCGCCCGGTGCTGCCGATCAGCACCCCAAGGCTTCCGATCGCCGCGGTGTTCTCGTAGTTGTGCGACCAGTAGAGGCCCTTCTCGAAGAGCAACATGGTCTTCACACGTTCGGCGCCACCACCGGTGATCATGGCGGCGGCTTGCCTGATCTTTTCGGCAGGTACGCCGGTGATCGCCGCGGCGC
>JBPCTU010000198.1:0-2568 GCA_051011515.1 Acidimicrobiales bacterium | reverse complement strand
ATGAGGGGGTCTGACCCCTGCATTACACAACCTCGGGTAGACGAGCTCGTTTGTCCCCGAAGAAGTACCAGAGAAAATCAGCGGTTTTGGGGCGGTTGTATGAAGCAGGGGTCTGACCCCAAAACGTGCAACTTGCTCCCGGCAATCGCACATTCGCCTTCGGCTCGGTGTGCTCTGCGGACTGCCGGAGACCGTGAGCCGTCGCTCGTCCCTCGCTCCTGGCGAGACGGGAACGTAGCTTGCGGAGTGACCAGGAGCGCTTCGTGGATGTTCGGGCGGAAGTCCCGACAGGTTCAGGCCGCGTCGGCGGTGGCCTTCTTCTTCTTACCCTCGGCATTGAGCTTGGTCTTGGTGACCTTTGGCTTCATGGCACGAGATCCCGAAGTCGCAACGAGGCGGGCTCGGCTTTCGGCGAAGTTGGTCGTGAGCAGCTTCTCGGCCGCGATTCCAGACATCCAGTCGAGGACGGTGAAGCGCTGATCGGAAAGGGCTCTGGAGAGCGCAGCAGCCTCCACGAGTCGTCCTGGTGAGTAGTGCTGGAACTCCGTGCTCATCCTGCCGTCGTAGATTCGATAGGCATCACCGTCGAGGATTGCGACCGCGTAGGCGGCGAGCTCTCCGTCCAGACGCAGAGTCGCGATCTCGATGTCCCAGTCCTCGTGGCCACCCTCGACGACGCGACGCCAGAACTCGCGCTCGGAAGGACGGTCGAGGTCGCTGTTTCGACGAGCGTGACGATCTCGTGAGACGTGTACGGCTTCGACCTCATCGAGCAGTTCGGAGCTGATCGCACGGCCTCGGTCGAACGCGATCACCATCTCGAGACCAGCGGCCTCGATCTTGTTCTTGGCCCGTCGAATCTGCTTGCGTTTGCTCTTGCTCAACACCTCGTCGGCGTTGTGCGCTGTCGAGAACACGACGCGGGGAACACGAAGCTCGGGAAGAAGTTGGCCGTTGTCGAGCTCCTCGTTCAAGAAGCCCAGGGTTGGATCGTGATCTGGCAGCTGCTCGAGATCCAGCGACCACACCTCGGCGACGTCGTTCAGCGCTGCGACGATTGCCTTTGCCAGGGCCTTCGCCGAAGCTGGATCACGGGCAGGCAATCCCGCATACAGCGAGCTGCTGTGGCCCATGGCAACGACGGTTGCTCCTTCGGCGCGCTTGTCGATTGCGAGCATTGCACAACCGGCGAGCTGCTGGGTCTGCGGCATGCGGACTTCCACCATCATCGGAGTCCAGTTGGTGAAGGCTTCCGCCCAGTGCTGGAGCCAAGAGAACGACGCCATGACGGGAAGCTTGAGATCTTCCACGAGGTCGTCGACGTCTTTGGCAACGGTGCGAATCTCGTTGAGACCGAAGCGAACCTCGGTGTCGAAATTCCGATCTTGAATCTGCTCAGCTGACTGGCGCCATGCCTCCAGCGGCTCGAGCTCGTCGTCGAGGTGTTCACGGAACAGGGTGGTCAGGGCAGGTCCGGGCAGCGGACGGCAGTAGTAGAAACCCTGGCCGCGGTCGCAACCCAGGCGACGAAGGATGTCGGCCTGGTCGGAGTACTCGATACCTTCGGCGACCGTGTAGGCGCCGAGGGCACTCGAGAGGTTCACCACGGCCTCGACGAGAGCCGAGGAGGTCGACGACCGGTGCAGCTCGTTGATGAACGATCGATCGATCTTGATCGCGTCGACCGGGAAGGCCTTCAGATAGCTGAGCGAGGAATAGCCGGTACCGAAGTCGTCGATGGCGAGCTTGACGCCGATGGTCTTGAGCTGGCCGAGGATGCCCACGCTCTGCTCGGCATCGACTGCGAGCATCGACTCGGTGATCTCGAGGACGAGATTGCTGGCGGTCACCCCTGTAGCGGCGATGGCGTTGGTGAGCGTGTTGATCAGCTGATCGTCCTGGAGCTGGCGCATCGACAAGTTGATCGAGACAGAGATGTCTTCACATCCGGGGATCTTGTGCCAGGCAGCAGCCTGCCGACATGCCTCTCGAACGACCCAGTTGCCGATGGGGACGATGAGTCCGTTCTCTTCGGCAAGACCGATGAAACGGTCGGGATCGACCAAACCGCGGTCGGGGTGCTTCCAGCGGATGAGGGCCTCGACGAGATCGACCTTGCCGGACTTCAGGTTGAAGATCGGCTGGTAGTGGAGCAGGAACTCCTCCTCGTCGATCGCCCGCTGCAAGTCGGCCTTGAGGTCGAGGCGTTCGACGGCCTCTTCGTGCATCGCCTCTTCGAAGAACTCGAAGCGGCCCTTGCCACGCGACTTGGAGAGGTACATCGCCACGTCGGCGTTGCGCATCAACGAATCGACGTCCGACTGGCCGTCCATGTCGAGGGCGATGCCGATACTGGCGTTGGCCCTGACCGACCGCTCGCCCAGGTCGATCGGCTCACCGAGTACGTCGAGAGCTCGTCTGGCCACGTTCATGGCGTCACGTCGGTCGGCCGCCGATTCGAGCAGCACCGCGAACTCGTCGCCACCGAAGCGGGCAACGGTGTCGCCGTCGCGAACGACCCGATCGAGACGGGCCGCCACCTCGGCCAGGAGGAGGTCGCCGGCCTGG
>JBPCTU010000197.1:0-4508 GCA_051011515.1 Acidimicrobiales bacterium | reverse complement strand
CGCACGTCCCGTTCGGGCCGACGATCATGTTCCGCTACGCGCTTTCGTTCATCGAGCTAGCCGTACCCGGAGACGCCGGCGCCATCGCGATGAACATCCGCTACATGCGCAAGCTGGGCGAGTCGACGGCCGCAGCAGTAGCCCAAGGCCCCCTGCTGACGGTGTTTTCCAAAGGCTTCGACATCATTCTGTTGGTGATAGCGAGCCGCATCATCGGCCAGACCGTTGACCTCGATGACGTCGACACCGGCTCTCTATTCAGCCTGTTGTTGCTGGTCTTGGCGGCCATCGTCATCGGTGTCGTCGTGGTCCTGGTAGTGCCGAAACTACGAGCCCGCTTGCTGCCCCACTTCAAGGAAGGGTTCGGGGCGATGCGAGGGTCGGTCACGAACCCGGAACGCCTCCTTCGCGTGGCCGGCGGAACCCTGGTCCAGAAGATGCTCTTCGCGATGACCCTCGGAGCTTCGGTAGCGGCATACGGCGAGTCGCTCGGCTTTGCCGAGGCAATATTCGTGAACTCGGCAGTGTCCCTGTTTGTCGGCCTGATCCCTGTTCCGGGTGGTGTTGGCGTCGGTGAGGCAGCGCTCACGGCTGGACTTGTCGCTGTCGGCATCCCAGAGGAACAAGCGGTGGCCGCAGCCATCACCCACCGCATGGTCACCTCATACTTGCCACCCGTCTTCGGCTGGTACGCCTCGCGGTGGCTGGGTGACCGCGACTACCTCTAAACGCCCCCAGCTCGAGCCGTCTCAACCAAGCCGACCTTCCTGCCAGGGTGACGCCACGTCACCGGCTGGCATCTATGACCACCAGGTCATGATCGAAGAGTCGACGCACGAAGACGCCAACATCAACGTCCCCACCCGGGAGCGCGCGCAGAGGCCGGACCCCGTCGATGGCTTCGAAGACTCGCTTTTCGGCTTCGTCGACGAACATCACGAGGTCACTGAACTCGTGGGCCTGATTCAACAACGCTGCCGATGCGCCCGGAGGAAGTCGCTCGTAGACCGCGATCACCGTCTCAGGACGAATCGGCACATAGCCGGCTGCCTGTGGCTCGCTGAACGGCTCGAGATGTTGATGGCCCGCCGTTTGGTAGGCGAGAAACGAATGGCGCGTCATTGTGCCGCGGAATAATTCGACAGCTGTGTACTGATCGCGCAACCCGAGACCCGACACCAGGTCGGCATGGGGAACGCTGGCTATCAAACCACATGAGGGCGTGTACGGCGCCTGACGTAGCCAGCGCCCGAAACTCAGCCCGCCTCCTGCCATGAGATCGAAGACTTCAGGCACGCTGTAGGCGCGGTCTCGTGGGTTGAGTAGCGCGTCCGCCAAAGCGTCACCATCCGAGAACTCCGGAGAACTGCCCAACAGCGTGCGTAGGGGATGTCCGAGTGGCATCTCTTTGAGCGTCTCCATCAGGTCCCGAAGCTCTTCTGGAGCCGTCCCGATCCCCAAGAGGCGGCAGTACTCCTGGATCATGTATACGCCGGTTCGGCCATATCGGGCATAGACCATCGCGTTCAGCGCCCCGTCAGGCGCCAGTACCCCACCAAGCGCCGCAAGCCCTTGGACCGGGTCCCGCAAGTGATGCAAGACGCCCGTGCAGACGATGTAGTCGAACTCCCGCCCCAACTCCCCCACTTGCTCTAGCTCGAGTCGTGTGAGTGTGAGGTTGTCGACGTCGTAGCGCTCCGCCAATCCGCGCGAGTGCTCGAGGCTTGCTCTACTGACATCGATCCCCACGACTCGGCTCAGCGGGTATCGCAGCGCATACTTCACAGCCTGGGAGGTACCACACCCGGCAACCAAGATGTCCAGCTCATCCCTGAACGGGCGAGTAGGCCACAGAAGGTGATGGTCGACCCGGCGACGCGTGCCGTCAGACCACGCCTGCGCGTAGTAGTCGAGGTCGGTCACTGGTGGCGGGTATGGATGCCGGTCGTAGAACTTGCCGATTTCGTCGTTCATAAGTGGCCGGCACACACGGCGGCTAGGTGCTGCCGACGCCCGCTTCCAGTTTGGCGATCACCTTGTCGATGGTAAACGAAGCCGGTTCCTGCCTCTGCGGGAACTCCTTGATGGACTGCGCCATGTCGTTCACGTAAAAGACCGCCGGACCCATGATCCAAGCGCGGTCTATGAACCAGTCCTCATAGGTATTGGACGTGATGTTGGCCCGTTCGAATGGATCGGTACGAAGGTTGAACAGCAGAGGAATGCGCAGCTCGGTGTATGGCTCCCGCCACACCTGAAGCGTGCCTCGGGCCCGCTGCTCGAGCCATATCACCTTCCAGTTGTCGAATCGGAGAGCGCAAAGATCGCCGGTATCGGAGAAGTAGAAGAAGTGCTTGCGAGGCGTGTTATCTGCCTCTCCAGTCCAGTAGGGCAACATGTTGTAGCCATCCAGGTGGGCCCGGTACTCCCGACCATTCAATTCGGTTCCCGCCTTCAGCCTGTCTGCGACGTCGAGGTCACCTGCAGCAGCGAGCAGGGTGACGAACCAATCGATGTGACTGACCATGCCGTTGAGCACGGTGCCCTCGGGAATATGGCCCGGCCAGCGCGCTACACATGGGACCCGGTATGCGCCTTCCCACATGCTGTTCTTCTCGTTTCGGAAGGGAGTCATCCCAGCGTCGGGCCACGAGTTCATGTGCACGCCGTTGTCCGTGCTGTACATGACGATCGTGTCGTCGGCGATACCCAGCTCGTCGAGGTAGTCGAGCATCTCTCCTATTCGCTTGTCGTGCTCGACCATGGCGTCGTGGTATTCCGACTGCCAACGCCCCGCCTGACCCCGTATCTCATCCTTGATATGGGTTCGGAAGTGCATACCGGTGGTGTTGAACCAGAGAAAGAACGGCGTCTCGGAGTCATGGGAATCCTTGATGAAGCGCTGCGCCTCGGGCACGAGCTCCTCGTCGATGGTTTCCATCCGCTTCTTGGTCAGCGGGCCGGTGTCTTCGATTCGTTGGGTCCCGTCATGGTTGCGCCAGGTGTGGAGGACACCCCGGGGCAGGTACTTCTCGTTCCAGCCAGGTATCTCTTCGTCGGTCGGATAGTCGACATTTTCGGGCTCCTCCTCAGCGTTGAGGTGGTACAGGTTCCCGAAGAATTCGTCGAACCCGCGGTTGGTCGGAAGGAACTCATCGAGGTCGCCGAAGTGATTCTTCCCGAACTGCCCTGTCGCATATCCGTGCTCTCTTAGTGCGGTTGCAATGGTCGGGTCGTCTTCATGCAGCCCGATCTTCGCTCCAGGCAGTCCTACCTTCGACATGCCGGTCCGGTACACGCTTTGACCGGTAATGAAGGCGGCGCGACCGGCCGTGCAGGATTGCTCGCCGTAGTAGTCGGTGAATCGCACACCTTCGTCAGCGATCCGGTCGATGTTGGGGGTTCGGTACCCCATGATCCCGTCGGAATAACAACTCAGATTGGTGATGCCTATGTCGTCGCCCCACAAGATCAAGATGTTCGGTTTCCCGTCAGGCATTCCGCCGGCTCCTGTTCGTGATTGTTAGAGGTCGGCGAACCCCCGGATCGATGATCAGGGTGAAACTTGGGGGGCGAGCCTGTCCGCAATCTAGGTTGCTCGTCTGCACCGTGCCACCACGTCGGCAGGACCGGATCGGAATGACCGCGGCCACCGGCCGCCTGACCTGCGAGCCAGCGACCGTTCAACCCGCGAGCGCTTTTGGTACCTCCGGCCGCCCTGTACCACGCTGGAACGTATATGGCCGATCGTGATCCATCGCCGAGCGCTCGCGAGATTCCTGCGTGGTTCCGGCGGCTGAGCCGCATCAGTTGGGGATTTGTCGGCGTGGTGGTCGCAGTTGGCCTGATCGTCCTTGGTCTCAACGCCCTGCGCGAGCTGGTGATCCCGCTGGTCATGGCCGCGTTCTTCGCAGCAATCTTCGCTCCCGGCGTCGATTGGCTGGAGAAGCGCCGTGTACCTCGCAGCCTGGGGTCGGTGATTCTGATTCTGGTGATCGCTGCAGTCTTGGTCGGCGCCCTCACCGTCGTGGTCGTAGGCGTGATCGACCAGAGCGATGAGCTGACAGAACGCTTCAATGAGGCCCAGGACGAGGTCGAGACGATCATCGAGGACTCGCAGTTCAACGAGCTGGTCGACCAAGTTCGAGAGAGCCTGGACGACGGCGGGTCGGTTGCCCGAGACGGCCTGGGATCAGCAATCGGCAGCTTCCTCGATTCGGCCAGCGGGTTCGCGTCCGGCCTTGTTCTAGGGGTGGTGCTGCTCTACTACCTGCTCAAGGACGGCTCAGCACTTGTTGCAAACTTCGTTTCGGGTCGCAACCGCAAGAACACCGAGCAGTACCAGCGAATCGTTTCCGCGTCTGCAGGCAGCATCCGCGCCTACTTCAAGGGCAAGACGCTCTTAGCGCTGGTTCAAGGCGTATTTGTGACTGTGGTTCTGGCGATCATGGGAGTGCCTCTTGCGGGATCTGTGGGCGTAGTCAACTTCATAGGGGCCTACATCCCAT
>JBPCTU010000196.1:0-5046 GCA_051011515.1 Acidimicrobiales bacterium | reverse complement strand
GTGCCGGCCTGGTCGCGGCGGGGCTGGATGCGTGCCTTCGGTACGAGGCCCTCGGCTGTACCTACTGGAACAGCCTCGAGGTGTGTGAGCGGGCGCGAGGCCAGCTGGAGGCGGTGCATCGGACTCGGGTCTTCCCCGACGACTGCCTGATCTTGCCGCGGTCCGAAACCGACCGGCCGCAGTGGTGCCAGCCCTTGGAGTGACCCGGAGTCGAACATAGGTTGGTCGGGTTTCCGGGGTGACTCAGCCTCAGTGGGCGGTCACCCCTACGATCTCCCCATGCAGCGAACAATCTTCGACTCTGACCACGACCTCTTCCGCGACAGCTTTCGGCAGTTCGTGGAAACGTCGATTGTTGTCAACAACGAGGTTTGGGAACAGAACGGCGTGATCGACAGGTCGCTGTTCGCAACTGCGGGCGAGATGGGGTTTCTCGGAATAGCAGCACCCGAACAGTACGGTGGCGGCGGCTCCCCCGACTACCGGTTCAACCAGATCATGACCGAGGAGTTCGACCTGGCCGGAGTCGGAGCTGCCGGCTCGGCGATAGGGCTACACAACGACATCTGCTTGCCCTACTTCCTGGAGTACTGCGATGCCGAGCAACAGCAACGGTGGTTACCCGGCCTTTGCAGCGGGGAGCTGATCTCGGCCATCGCTATGTCTGAGCCAGGTGTGGGGTCAGACCTCGCGAACCTCACCACCAGCGCCCGCCGCGACGGTGAGACATATGTCGTAAACGGCGCGAAGACCTTCATATCGAACGGGATCATCAGCGACCTCGTCATCACAGCAGTCAAGACCGACCCCGAAGCGGGACACCGAGGGATATCCCTGATGGTGATCGAGCGAGGTATGGATGGGTTCGAGCGGGGCCGCAATCTCGACAAGGTGGGGCGCCACAGTCAAGACACCGCTGAGTTGTTCTTCACAGACGTGCGCGTGCCGAAGGAGAACCTGCTCGGCCCGGAGGGTCGCGGGTTCTACTCGATGATGTTCAACCTCCCCCAGGAGCGGCTGAACATAGCGATCTCGGCGGTGGCCGGCGCTCAACACGCGTTCGACATCACCCTCGACTACATCAAGGAACGAACGGCGTTCGGCCAACCGGTCGGGAGCTTCCAGAACAGCAAGTTCAAAGTGGCCGAAATGGCAACCGAGCTCGAGATCGGTTGGGCATTCCTCGACAAGTGCGTCGTGGCCCACAACAACCGAGAGCTCACGGCGGAGGAGGCCGCCATGGCCAAGTGGTGGACCACCGAGCTCCAGAAACGCGTCAACGACACCTGTCTCCAGCTACACGGTGGTTACGGCTACATGGACGAGTACGAAATCTCCCGCTTGTGGAGAGACGGGCGCGTGCAATCGATCTACGGCGGCACCACCGAGATCATGAAGGAGATCATTGGTCGAAGCCTTGGACTCTGACGAACACCGGCCGGGTGCGGTGTCCCGACGATCGGCACAACGGGCGCTGCGTCGGGTGGGCTGGCTGGCGGCGGTCGCGGTATTGCTCGCAGCCGCGTACTCCGCGAGTCAAGCATCGTCTGGGCAGGAGCCAGCGACTACCACAGCGGCGGTCGCGGCGTCCGCGCCGGTCAAGCCAATCGCGTTCGTCGGCGACTTGGACGGAGCCACCGAGACGGCCGAGGGAGTCGAGGTGTTCGGCTGGGTCGTTGCCAGTGACCCTGGTGCCCCTCTGCCCCGGGTCGACATCACGGCAGGGGCCGACGTAGTTGCCCAAGTCGAGCCGACCCATACCCGAATCGACGTTGCCGCCGCGTACGGCACCGCGCAGAACATTGCCGGGTTCAGTGCTCGACTCGAACCGGGGCTGGCCGCTCACACAGTCTGCGCCGATGCCAGGCGCACGAGCTCGAGTCCTGCAGTGCGACTGGGGTGCACTCGCGTAGATCGAACGGTGGCCCGAGAATCGAAGGCACAGCTGGACAAGCTGGTCGAGCGACTGGGGCGCACTGCAGAACAGCGCCTGACCGGCGTCACGGCTGGCGTGGCGGTTGTCCCATTCGACACCGGCGAAGTATCCGGATGGCGAGAGAATCGTCTGTTCATTTCCGCGTCGGCGGCGAAGGCATGGTGGACGGCTGCTGCGCTGGACAACGGCCAGCGCAACGCAGCCGCCGACGCTGCCACAGCCGTGTTCACCGTGAGCTCGGACTCCGCAGCCGGGACGATGATCGACTTGGCCGGCGGTATCGACGCCGTGAACGCCTTCACCACCAGATCGCGTATGCCCGACACGGCTGCGATCAAATGGAACAGCGGCGGGAAACCACGGCGATCCGAACTGTTCCCGGGACGCAAAGCAGGGTCCAACTACGTCGACCCGAGCGATGCTGCCACCTTCTTCTACCAACTGGGCACAAACCAGATCCTGCCGCCGGCGCTGACCGAACAACTCGCAACTTGGATGCGGCTTTCGCCTAGAGACAGCCGAACCGGCGATCGCGAAGCCTCGACCATCCCCGACGCTCTACCGGCAAAGGTCAAGGCTGGGGTGGAACAGAAGGCAGGCTGGCTGCGACCAGGCGACTACTCGGTCCCCGGCCATCTGCTCGGAGTTGGGATCGTGCATCCCACCAACGGCGGTCCGAGTTATGCGATTGCGCTCATGAGTGCAGGTGGAGACCGGACTACCCACCGCAGAGTCATCGAGTTCTTCCAGTCAGCGTCGTGCCAGATCTACAAACACGTCTCGGGCCATTCACGGTGGAGCTGTCCGACGTGGTGACCCGCCATCCAGCAATCCTCTAACGTTCTGAACTCATGAGCAGCTGCCAATCCACGACAAGGTGACAACGGACGAACTCGCCGAGGCGTTGCAAGAAGTGCTCGAGCCCGTGGTGGGCACCTGCCGCATCGCCGACCTCCAGCGGCTGAGCGGTGGAGCGAACCGGGAGACATGGCAGTTCGACGCGATCGGCGAGGGCCGACACGAATTGATCCTTCAACGTGATCGAGACGGGGTCCTGCGCCACCAGGGCGGCTGCGCCCTCGAGGCCGAGGTGTTGCGGCGAGCAGCGGCAGCCGGAGTCCCCGTCGCCGAAGTCGTCCTCAGCGCGGACCTGCCAAATCGAATAGGCGCCAGCTTCACGATCAACCGCCGAATCCAAGGCGAGACCATCGCCCGCCGGTTGCTCCGAGATGATGAGTGGGCTGACGCGAGGGATGGCTTCGTCGGCGCATGTGCCCGGGCAATGGCCGCAATACATGCGATCTCGGCCGACCAGATGGAGGGTGTCGCCATAGATGTGGTCTCGGACGCCCTCGTCCAGCTACGCCTCAGCTATGAGCAATTGGACGATCCACACCCCGCGCTCGAGCTCGGCTTCAGGTGGCTCGAGAAGAACCGCCCGCCTCCGTTGCCCCAATCGTTCGTTCACGGCGACTTCCGGATGGGAAACCTGCTGCTCGACCAGCGGGGCCTCGCGGCTGTGCTCGATTGGGAGGTCGCCCACTTCGGGGACCCCGGCGAGGACCTGGGCTGGTTGTGCGTGAGGGCCTGGCGTTTCGGCGCGACGCCCAGCGTGGCTGGTATCGGGGACTACGACGAGCTCGTTGGGCAATACGAGCGAGCTTCGGGGACTACCGTTCCTCTGCCTACGTTGCACTGGTGGGAGGTCTTCGGAACGCTTCGCTGGGGGGTTACATGCCTGCAGCTCGGCGGAGACTTCCGCACCGGCCGGGATCGATCAGTCGAGATGGCAACAATCGGTCGACGCGTTGTCGAGAACGAGTACGACCTCATGAGGTTGATCAAGTGACCGGCGAAGGCGACCCAGATGGAGACGCCGGACCAATAGGAGAGAGCTCAGAAGGAGAGGACCGAACAGAAGAAGAACACATTGCGCTCCCGCGACGCACCAACCACCCTTACGACGCTCCCACCCCGCCCGAACTCATCGAAGTAGTCGCTCGGTATCTTCGCGACGATCTGCTCGGTCGCGTCGAAGGTCACGACAGATGGACTCTGAGAGTTGCAGCCAATGCTCTGATGATTGCGTCGCGGGAGATCACATCGAGCCCGATCCATCTACCCCGACACGACGAGCGCCTGACGAGTTTGGGGTTCGACTCGGATCGAACACTCTCCGAGGCCATCCGCTCCGGGGGACTCGACGAAAGATGGGATGAAGTCGTCGAGGTCGTGTTCGCCAATGTCTGCGACGGGTTGTCGGTGGCGAATCCCACCTACGCCATCACCGATGAAGAACCCCCGCCGAACTCCACAGAGTGAGTTCTGAAGACCTCAGGACGGCGCGGAGCGCGGGCACAAAGCGCTAACCGCGTCAGATCAGTTCACGACAGTGTTTGGAAGTGGGCCGATAGCCCTAAGACGGCAGTATTGCCCCTTTTCCTATGCCGGGTCGGGCGCTGTAGTCTTTTGCCAATGCCCACTGGGCGTGACAATGCAGAGCGCAAGCTCGCATCGGCTTCGAAGGCCGCACATCAAAAGGAGCGACGGTGAACGACAGAATCACCAGTAGTGGCGAGCTGCGACAATTTGCGAGTGACAACACTGGTCGACGCAAGATTGATGTCGAGTACTCACTGGACCTGCACCGCCGCTCGGCTGCGGTAATCGACGGTCTCAACGAAGAGATCGCCGGGCTGAAAAGGGCCTTGGCCTCCGCGACCGACGGAACCGTCGCCCCCGCGGCGCCGTTGGCGATCGAGCCGGCCGAAGACCCCTCCGAAGCCGCCCTCCTGGTCCTCAGGCAGGCACAGGCAACGGCCGAGCAGACCCTCGCCGAAGCGCAGGAGGTTCGCGCCCAGGCCGACCGCACAAAGACCGAAGCCGAGGCGCTTGCTCAGGCAAAAGCCGACGCCGCCATTTCTCAGGCTCGAGGCGAAGGTGCCCATCTGATCGAGCAGGCAGAGGCCCGGGCCGCCGAGGTGGCGGCCGCTACTGCCGTAGAGGCAGACCGCACCGCCTTCTCGCAACGCCAGTTCCGGGACAGGGCTGCCACGCTGCGCGCTGACGCCGAGGCAATGGTGCAGTTGGCCGAAACAATGGAATCGACC
>JBPCTU010000195.1:0-4952 GCA_051011515.1 Acidimicrobiales bacterium | reverse complement strand
GTGAACCGGTTGTCCCAGAGCACGAGATGTCCCGGCTCCCATTGCACACGGCAGACACGCTCGGGCCTGGTGATGTGCGCCTCGAGGTACTGGAGCAACGGGTGGGTCTCTTCAGGCGTCATGCCCTCGAACCGGGTGACAAACATCGTGTTCACGTACAGGCCTTCGTGCCCTGTAGCGGGATGGCGTCGCACCACCGGGTGCACGGCCGTCAGCCCGTTGCGATCGGGGCAGCCTGGCCCGTCGTAGGAGTGGATTGCCCGCAGCTCCCGGAGGAGGTCCTGCATTCGTGGGCTCATCGCTTCGAACGCGGCAATGGCATTCGCGAAGAGCGTGTCGCCTCCAACGGGCGGAACGACGGAGGCATAGAGACCCGTGATGGCGCCGCAAGGTTCTTGGAAGGTGACGTCGGCATGCCACCCGCCGCCCCCGAACAGCCGTTCACCGTCGGGGTCCTTTCGCATCTCGAGGACTTCGGGCAGTTCGCGCACGAAAAGCACGTCATCGTCGGCGTGATGGATGTGTGCGGGCCCGAACCCGTCCATGAACTCGTGGAGCGTCGGTGGGTCAAGGGTTTGGCCAGGCAACACCACAACGAGTCGGTCGTCGAGACATGCCCTGATGGTCTCGACGTCGGCTAACGAGACGGGTTCAGCGCTGGTTCCGATGACCGCACCGATCTGTGGGGAAAGCAGGTTTGTCTCGACCACCGCGACGAGCTTATGGCGTGCTGGCTCTACTCCTCCGAGTACCAGACGGCGAGAGTCACGTGAGACCACGCGACATTCGGTTGGGACAGGTCGTTTGTGTGCTCGATGACAATGTTCGGACGATCCGCGAGCCAGGCATTCACATCCGCCTCAAGAGTGTCAAAGCGTGGTTTCCGGTTGCTTGCCTTCGTCGTGAATACCTTTAGCTTCACAGCCGTCCCTTCGATATGTGAGACCAATGCCATCCAGCCGGGCGACTCTACTCGTAGCCACCGGCCTCAGCTGGGCCACTTCGAGTCGCCGAGCACCCAGGCGCGCCAGGCATCCGACCCTTTGCCTTGTTACCAGAGCAGTTCGTTCCAGCGAGGCGGTACCCGTGATCAGCCCAGGCCGGGAACGATGTACTCCTTGATGCTGCTCGTCGACTGATGCCGCACCGCCTTGAGCGGTGCGTATTCATCGTCGTCAAGCCATGCCCGTGCTGCGTCTCCATCCGGGAAAGAAATGCAAACCACTGAGTGTTCGGCGGAGCCGGTCACGACCTCAGGTGGCCCGGCAGCGAGAGGTTGGCCACCGTGTTTGGCGACAGTTGCCATGATCGTTTCGATACCGCCTGGGTTGTACTCGGCGTAGCGGTCAGCGTCGGACACGTCATAGGAGATGATCAATAGTGCAGTCATAACCGACCTTAACCCGGATCGCGTTCGCGCCGAGTGCCTGGCGCTACCGATATGAGGACCGAGTTGATTAGGAGATGGCAGGGGTGGCGTCTCGCCGGGTTGGTTGGGCCGTAAACCATTCGTGGACCTGCGGGACGACGGATGAACCTTCGCCCACGGCTGCGGCAACGCGTTTCATTGATCCTGAGCGCACGTCACCGACGGCGAAGACACCGGGGACAGTTGTCGCGAGGTTGGGCGGTGGAACGGCATCGTCCCACCGGTCCTTCGGAACGTCTCTGCCGGTCAGGACGAAACCGTGATCGTCGACAGCGATCTGCCCGGGGAGCCATTCGGCGTGCGGCGTGGCTCCGAGCAGAAGGAACAACCCGCCCGCCGGTCTTGTCTGCCGCCGACCGGTGTTGACGTCCTCTGTGGTGATCGACTGCAGACTGATCTCGCCATCGGCATCAACGACACGGGTGGATCCTTCGACGCCGATCGCTGGCGAGTTGGTGATCTCATCGATGAGGTACTGCGACATGGTTTCGGCGAGGTCGGGTCGCCTCACGAGGATCGTCACCGACTTGGCGAACCGGGCAAGGTGCAGGGCCGCCTGGCCTGCCGAGTTGCCGCCGCCGACGATGAAGGCGTCTGCGCCCTCGAGTTCCCGAGCGGCGGTGAGCGCAGCGCCGTAGTACACGCCGTGCCCGACTCTGTCCTCGACGGCAGGAACACCGAGTTTTCGGTAGCGCACGCCGGTGGAGATCACTACCGCCCGGGCCTGCACCTCTCCACAAGTCGTGAGCACCATGTGGGGCCCACCCTCGCCCGGCGTCAGGCCCGTGGCCTCCCAGCCGACCAAGAACCGGGTTCCGAACCGTTGAGCCTGGAACCGGGCGCGTAGACCCAGCCGCTTGCCCGAGATGCCCTGATAGAAGCCGAGGTAGTTGCGGATCATCGAGCTGGTGGCAGCCTGCCCGCCGATCGCCCCTGCCTCGAGCACCACCGTCGAGAGCCCTTCGGATGCCGCATAAACGGACGCGGCGAGGCCAGCCGGCCCTGCCCCAACGATCGCAACGTCAGCGATGCCGTCAAACGACGTCTCGGTCCAGACGCCGTACGTAGAGGCGGCAAGTTCTCGTACCGAGGTCACAGCCACGGGGTCGCGATGGCTCAACCAAACCACCGGAAGCTGTGCGTCGGGAAGCGCCTCCAACGCAGCCCTGCCCCTCTCCGACTCAGGCGCACAGACCTCGCTGGACAACCCCATCCGGTCGATGAAGTCCTGCAGGTCGTGCACGAGAGCGTCGGACTCCGCAGCGACGATCCATCCGCCCACAACCTCAGGGTCGGCCGCCGTCGAACTCCAATCAGCGAGCAGGTCGGTGATCGCATTGTGGAACTCCTCATCGCGCAGTCCCTGCGGCATCAACAGGTAGCTGTCGAAGGTTCCCTTTGACATCTCCGGGCGTAGAACAGGTCCGTAGTCGAGGAACCGCTCCATAGGCGGTGCCACAACGCGCCTAGCGGTCGGCACCAACTCACCCCAATGACGCGACGCATCCCGGATGTCCGCGTCGGGCAAGACACAATCCGACACAAACAACGCGATCGTCCCTCCCGCATCCAATACCTCGTCGGTGGCCGCCACCGCATCAGCAAACGACCGGGCCACCCGCAGCTCGTACTCACGCGAGTAGCGCCAGAAGGCGTCCCCCAGCGGCTCGAAGTCCTCCTCCGACACCAACAGGATCACGGGCCGAGCAGGATCTGGACGGGATGCGTTGCTCACGCCGGCATGGTAGAGCCGGCACCCTTCCTCATGAGGCCAAACCCGAGTCGGCGAGCGCAAAACCCTCAACCAGGGCCAGCTGACATCGAGCGCGGTTGTCTACCGAACCGCCTCAGTTCGCGCGTTCTGCCAGTGTGTCTTGCTGGCAAGCCATGTTGTTCCGCGGCGAACGGCACGTGGGCTAGCGTGCCGCGTCAACGCCATTGTCGGCCTTCAAACGTCGTCGATCAGCCCTCGTTGAAAGAGACTGACTGCCATGAAGATTCGCACCATTTCGGGCTGGGATGCCTACACCAGCTTGATGGATGACACTCGGACCGAACGCGAAAGGCAGATGCTGCACAACATGCGTCTGCACCACAAGTACGAGTGCCTCGCAGACCCTCGAATCTTCGACACGATGGTTCCCGAACCTGAATATCGGTTCTATGGATCACGGGGTAATCCGGTGCTCGTCGGCATGGAGGAAGTCCAGGCGTTCTACTACGCCCAGTGGGAGTCCCAGAGCAGTCTGGTGGAGCTGGACGTCAGCCATTTGGCATTCGCCGACTGGGGTGCAGCGGCGGCCGGTGCGATGCGACAGCAGGTTCCGGCGACAGCACTGGGCGATCGGGCCCCCGGTGGGTCCGAGTGGTACCTCGTTGAGACGCATCTCTCTTGGTTCTTTCCTTACCGCGACATCGATGGCGACGTCCGCTTGGAAGGCGAGGTATGCCACATCGATGGCGCCGGAGCCAAGATCACCCCAATTCCCCCAAACGATGTTCTGACGATGGAGGAGGCGGTGGCGGAGTTCGCGCGAGTGTAAACGCTTCACTCCGAGGGGCCCTTTGGACCGAGGTTGCTCGGAGAGTCATCACCTGAGGAAGACCCCCTCGCAGGTGTCGACGGTGGCTTCGGAAAACACACCATGGACGGCACATAACATCACGTCTGTTCCCCGCGGATCGCAGGAGGGCGGCGTGAGCTAAGGGTGCTGTGCAATCGATCCGAACCATGCTGCTGCTCCTCCTCGGGCAACGGCAGTCCCGAGTGAACAGCTCAGCCGACCTTGGTGTTCTGCCCTGCATAGATGATGTACGGCGTAGTGTCTGACGATGCCACATCAACTCGACGACTACGAAGCTCAGTCTGGTCGGTTCGAACCCATCTGGACGATCGAAATCCAGACACTGCCCGGAGACACCGACCGGATCCTCGACGCAGTCATCGACGTGTTTCCATTGGCGTACGGCAAGTACGAACGCAACGCCAGCATCTCGGCCGCCGGGAAGGAGACTTCGAGACCGCCAGCGGGTTCGACGACCGCGACCCATGTGGCCGACTTCGAGCCCGGGAGAACCGAAACCTTCCCGATGGTCGAACTCAAGATCTCGCTCCCGCGGGACTGCGACACTCTCGCAACCGTGATGGATGCGATTCTGGAGGTCCACCACTACGAAGAACCAGTCGTTTTCTTGAGGGAGGACTGGGCCAGCCGGGCGTCCTACAACCCCAACAACGACAACCCGAACCGCTGGTGGAACAACGGACGAGGACTCCCCGAACGTCTTGAATAGGCGCTGCTCTGGCTCGATCGCTCTGGTCCCCCGTCCTCCTCTCCCCTTCATCGCGCTCGCCAACCCTTGACCTGACTAGTCGTGAAGGGAGCGGAGGTAGCGATCAGCCTGGTCGAGCTGGTCTTCGGGGAAGACCCGGAGGCCCTCGTCGGCCAGAAACTGGGCGGTGACACCCATGCCGGGAACGGTGCCGCCGGTGAACGTTCCGTCATAGGTGTAGGTCGTGCCA